>NZ_JBHLZP010000517.1:0-5555 GCF_042429965.1 Actinoallomurus acaciae | reverse complement strand
GCCGCTCGTCGGCCGCCCACGCCCTCAGCCGGGCGGACAGGTCGCGCGCGTCCGCCGTCGCCGCGGTCACCACGATCGCGGGTGGCGCGTCGCCCCGGCCGGGCCGGCCTGGAACGGAGGGCAGCGGGATCCAGTCGAGCCGGAACAGCGACTCGTGGTGGCCGCCGCCGGTCGCGCGCAGGCGGGCGGGGCGTTCCAGCAGCAGGCGGCGGGTGACCTTTCCGGAGGCCGTACGCGGGACCTCGCCGATCTCGTACAGCTCCTCCGGCACCTTGAAGTAGGCCAGGCGCTCGCGGCAGGCGGCGAACAACGCCTCCGGGTCCAGTCCCTCCGGCCCCGGCACGACGAAGGCCACCGGGACCTCGCCGAGCACCTCGTGCGGGCGCCCGGCGACCGCGACGTCCGCCACGCCGGGCTGGGCGCGGAGGACCTCCTCCACCTCCCCCGGATGGATGTTCTCGCCGCCGCGGATGATGAGTTCCTTGATCCGGCCGGTGATGGTGAAATAGCCGGCCGCGTCCCGCCGGGCCAGGTCGCCGGTGCGGTACCAGCCGTCGCGGAACGCCTCGGCGGTGGCCTCGGGCTGGTTGTGGTAGCCGGTCATCACGCTGGGTCCGCGGACCCAGACCTCGCCTTCCTCACCCGCGTCGACGTCGGTCCCGGTCTCCGGATCCACCAGCCGTACGCCGAGTCCCGGCACGGGCAGGCCGCACGATCCCTCGACGCGGGCGCCGGTCGGCCAGTTGATGGTGATCGACCCGCAGGTCTCGGTGCTGCCGTAGGCGTCCAGCAGCGGCGCGCCGAACGCCTCCTCGAACGACCGGCGCAGCGCCGCCGTGGTGACCGCGCCGCCGACCAGGCACATCCGCAGGTGCGGGGCTTTGAACCCCTCCTCGCGCGCCGCCCGGACGAGGTGGTGGTACATCGTCGGGACGCCGGCGAGGAAGGTGATGTCGTCCGCGCGCAGCGCGCCGAGCACCTCGCCCGCGCTGAAGCCGTCCAGGATGCGCGCGGTCGCGCCGACCGCCGTGACGCCCAGCACGCACGCGATGTGCGAGAGGCTGTGGAACAGGGGCAGCGGCCACAGGACCCGGTCCTCGGCCGACAGCCCGGGGACGGGGACGTAGCAGGCCGCCACCGACCACAGGCAGTTGCGCTGGGTGGAGAGGACCCCCTTGGGCCTGCCGGTGGTGCCGGAGGTGTAGAGCATCCACGCCGGTTCGTCCAGGCCGAGGTCGTCGCGGGCGGGCGTGACGGGGTCGGCTCCGGCGAGCGCTTCGAAGGACAGCGCCCCGGGCGGCACCTCGGACGGCGCGTCGCCGACGACCACGACCGTGACGTCCGGCCGTCCCGCCAGCACCCGGCCCAGCGGCGCGGTGTGCGCGACGTCGGTGATCACCAGCCGGGCGCCGCTGTCGTCGAGCAGATAGGCCAGTTCCGCCTCGGTGACCCGCGGGTTCACCGGCACCCCGATCGCACCCGCCCGGACCAGGGCCAGGTAGCTCTCCACCGTCTCGACCCGGTTGCCGAGCAGAATGGCCGCGCGGTCGCCGGGTTGCAGCCGACGGTCCGCCAGATGGCCCGCCAGGCGCCGCGTCCGCAATTCCAGATCGGCATAGGTGACGGTCCGCCGGGCGTCCCGGAAGGCGACCTTCCGGGACGCGCGGCGGGCGTGTTCGGTCAACAATTCAGGCAGTGGCCGAATAAGCTCCGTACGCAGCATCCCGGCGCATCCCCCAAAGAGAGTGAGTCACTCGCAATATTTGCGAGCCGGCGTGATTCAGTCTCAGCAAAGAATGGTCCGGGCAATCCCCTAACGGTCCCCCTAGAGGTCCCTACTCACGATCGTGCCCGAGGCAGAGACGGGGTCAGCAGGTCGAGCAGATCCGAGGGGCGGCGCAGGAGCGCGTCCGGCCGTTCGGCCAGCAGCGGCCCGGGATCGCCCTCGCCCCACAGCGCGGCGATCGCGCCGACCCGGGCGCCCCGCGCGCTCCGCAGGTCGGTGACGGCGTCACCGACCATCACCGTCTCCTCCGGGCGGGCTCCGAGCAGGTCGAGGGCGCGTTCGACGATGTCGGGCGCCGGCTTGGGCCGCGGCACCTCATCGGAGCCGATCACGTGTGCGAAGTGGCCGGCGATTCCCAGAACGTTCAGCAGCGACCGGGCCCGGGGCCCGCTCTTGCCGGTCGCGACCGCGAGCCTGAGCCCGCGCCGGTTCAGCTCCGTCAGCAGCGGCTCGACCCCGTCGAAGACGGTCACCTCACCGGCGAGCCGGTAGCTCTCCCGGACGAACGGCTCCTCGATCGCCGGGGGCAGGCCCATGATGCGCATGATGTCGGGGAAGTAGCGGCCCAGATGCCGGCTGTACTCCTCGAACGGGGCGGGGCCCTCCCCCATCACCTCGGCGTAGGCCGTGCGAAACGCCCGGCGCATCACGTCGAAGCTGTCCACGATCACACCGTCCAGATCGAAGACCACCGCGCGCGTCGCGCCGCCCGGGAACTCACCGGCCATGGCCCGCCCCCGCGACCGCCGGCGTCCGCCCGGCGGACCTCGCCGAGTCGTACAGCCGCTCGAACGCCGAGATCATCAGCCGGGACTGCGCGATCACCGTGCCGCGGCGGGACGGATCGGCCAGTAGTCCGGGCAACTCGTCGAGCTGGCGGGAGTACTCGATTCCCACCGGCTCCTCCGGTACCGGCACCGGCTTGGTGGCGCCGTGCCACGCGCGGGTGAGCACGGACGCCGGCTGCCGGTTCGTGCTGAACCCGAACGTGCAGCGCAGCGTGGCGGTGCCGGCGCCGCCGTCCACGGTGATCGTGGTGGTGTCGCGGGTCTCGTGCGAGGCCCAGCTGGTCCGCAGGGCCACCGAGACGCCGCGGTCGGTCACCAGGAACCCGCGCGCGGTGTCCTCGACATCGCCGGCGCCCGAGGTGTCGGACGTCGCGGACGCGACGTCGTCCCCGGTCTCCTTCCAGCGCGCACGGCGCGACCGGTCGTTGACGAAGTCGGCCGAGACCGTGCCGATGACCTGGTCGAAGACCGTGGGGCCGAGCAGGGGCTCCACGGTGTCGAGGAGGTGCCAGCCGAGGTCGAGAAGCGCGCCGCCACCCGCCTGCTCGCGCCGTACGAACCAGCCGCCCGCTCTGGGCACACCGTGCGCGCGGACCCAGGACAGATCCAGGTGCCGGATCGGGCCGAGCTCCGCGGCCAGGGCCAGCAGCGCCCGCACGTCGGTGCGGTAGCGGGCGGCGCTCCCGGCCAGGAGGACCGCCCCGCCCTCCCGTTCGGCCGCCGCGAGTTGGTCGGCCTCGGCCACACTCAGGCACACCGGCTTCTCCAGGAACACCGGCACTCCCCTGGCGAGCAGCCTGGTCGCGACCGGGCTGTGCAGGTGGTTGGGGACGGCCACCACCGCCAGGTCCACCGTCGCCGGGTCGAGGTCCTCGACCGAGGCCGGCGCGGTCGGCACGCCCGCCGAGGCGCGGGCGGCCGGGTCGGGATCGACGACGGCGGTGACCGTATAGCGCCCGTGCTCGTGCAGCCGGGGCAGCCAGATCTCTCGCCCCGCCCAGCCGAGACCGACCAGTGCCACCCGGAGGCGTGCGGCGCTCATGCGGCCCTCACGGCGTCGGCCACGATCTCGGCGACCCGGTGGATCTGCTCCTCGGTGGCGAGCAGCGTGCGGTGGTGCAGCCAGATCCCGTCGTCGGTGAGCGCGTCGGCGTTCGGGCAGCGCGCCGCCAGCTCGTCGACGGTGGCGTCCGGCGCGCCGGTCTCCCAGAAGGCGTCGGTGCGGTAGATCGCGCGGAACACCACGTAGGCGGGCACCCCGCGGGACACGAGGTCGTCGACGAGCGCGTCGCGCCGTTCCCCGGCCAGTCCCGGCACCCGGAACATCGCCATGTAGTGGGGCACCCGGTCGGCGCGGGCGTCACGTCCCTGCGGAACGACACCGGGGATCTCCGCCAGGAGCCGGGTCAGGGCCGGGGCGCGTCGTTCCCGCGTGTCGATCTGCTCGTCCAGGCGGCTCAGCTGGGAGCGAAGGACGGCGGCGGAGAACTCGTTCATGCGGAAGTTCGACCCCGAGGTCCGGTGCCGGTAGCCGCGGTCGTCACGCGGCCGGCCGCAGCTGTGCCGCAGGAACGCCTCTTCGTAGGACTCGCGGTCGGGGAAGGTGGCCGCGCCGCCCTCACCCGCCGTCATCAGCTTGCCTTCCTGGAAGCTGTACGCGGCGACCGAGCCGAGTTCCCCCACCCGGCGGCCGTTCCACCGGGCACCGTGCGCGTGGGCGGCGTCCTGGGCGAGCGGGACGCCGCTGTCGGCCGACAGTTTGCCCAGCCTGTCCATGTCGGCGATCTGACCGGCCATGTGCACGGGCATGATCGCCCTGGTGCGCGGCCCGATCGCCGCCTCGGCGGCCTCGGCGTCCAGGCAGTAGGTGTCCGGGTCGATGTCCGCCGGCACCGCCACCGCGCCGAGCCGCTGCGCCGCCTGCGACGACGAGATGAAGGTGAACGCCGGCACCACGACCTCATCCCCCGGGCCGACCCCCAGCACCTGGAGTGCCAGCTCCAGGGCGTGGGTTCCGTTGGTCACCGCCAGGGCGTGCTCGGCGCCCTCGTGCTCGGCGAACTCCCGCTCGAAGGCGTCGACCTCGCCGCCGCCCATACGCCACCAGTGGCCCTGTTCCAGCGCGCGGATCAACCCCGCGCGTTCCCGCTCGTCATACTGCGGCCATTCCGGCAGTCCTATATCACTCATGTGCGCCACGTCCCTCCACGGAATACGTGCCCGATCACGCGATAAACGGCCCCTATCGGGGATTTCATCGGCACGATACCCAAGCCGTGAGCGCTTTTCATATCCCCTATTCACCCCCCTATATTTCCCTTGCCAGAATGCCGTGACGATGTTTTTCGCGTCAATTGTTCAGCGCATGCTATAACGGCGATCATGCAGTTGCTTTTGCTGAACGGACCGAATCTGGGGATTCTCGGGCGCCGGGAACCGGAGATCTACGGGACCGACACGCTGGCCGACATCGAGACCTTCGTACGCGGGGAGGTGGCCGTGCGCGGCTGGGAGGTGGTGTCGGTGCAGCGCGAGTCGGAGGGCGAGCTGATCGAGACGTTGCACGGCCGGTGGGACACGGTCGGGGCGATCGTGAACCCGGGCGCGCTGATGATCGCGGGGTGGAGCCTGCGCGACGCGCTGGCCGCCTATCCGCGCCCGTGGATCGAGGTGCACCTGTCGAACGTGTGGGCGCGCGAGTCGTTCCGCCACGAGTCGGTGCTGGCACCGGTGGCGGACGGGGCGATCGTCGGGCTGGGGTCGCTCGGTTACCGGCTCGCCGCCCGGGCGCTGATGGCACTGGTGCCGGAATGACGCGCCTCGGGATCGACGTCGGCGGGACCAAGGCCGCCTTCCGGCCCGCCACCCCGGCACCGATAGCGCAGGTACCCCAATGACGCGCCTCGGGATCGACGTCGGCGGCACCAAGGCCGCCTTCCGGCCCGCCACCCCGGCACCGATAGCACAGGTACCCCAATGAC
>NZ_JBHLZP010000516.1:0-9134 GCF_042429965.1 Actinoallomurus acaciae | reverse complement strand
GCGCCCAAGAGCGAGGTCCCCGACGCGGCGTTCCAGCCGCCGATGGTCGTCTTCCAGCCGCCGGCCATCCCCGCCGAGGAGGCCCCGCCGCGCCGGCCCAAGGCCGAGAGCCAGCCCAAGCCGAAGGCCGAGCCCAAGGCGGAGCCGAAGCAGGAGGCGCCGAAGGCCGATGAGGCCGACGACCAGGCCGATGACGACGAGGGCGGCGACAAGGGCCGACGCCGCCGGCGCCGCCGTGGCGGCCGCGATCGTGGCAAGGCGCGCGACGGCCAGGATGGCGAGGACACCGGCAAGGAGACCGACGAGGACGCCCAGCAGGCCGACGAGGAGTCCGGCGACGAGGGCGAGGAGGGCTCCTCCTCGAGCCGTCGCCGTCGCCGCCGTCGTCGTCGTACGGGCGTGGGCGAGTCCGACGACATCGCGGGCGACGACCCGCCCAACACCGTCGTGCACGTTCGCGAGCCCCGCAGCGCCGAGGACGAGGTGCAGGCGGTCAAGGGCTCCACGCGTCTGGAGGCCAAGAAGCAGCGCCGCCGTGAGGGACGCGAGCAGGGCCGCCGCCGGCCGCCGATCGTCACCGAGTCGGAGTTCCTGGCCCGCCGTGAGTCCGTCGAGCGCGTCATGGTGATCCGCTCGGAGGGCGACCGTACGCAGATCGCCATCCTCGAGGACAACGTGCTGGTCGAGCACTACGTCGACCGGTCGAGCCACCAGTCCTACGTCGGCAACGTCTACCTCGGCAAGGTGCAGAACGTCCTGCCGTCGATGGAGGCGGCGTTCGTCGACGTCGGCAAGGGCCGCAACGCCGTGCTGTACGCCGGCGAGGTCAACTGGGACCTGGCCGGGCTGGAGGGCCAGCCGCGCCGCATCGAGTCGGCGCTGAAGTCCGGCCAGTCGGTCCTCGTCCAGGTCACCAAGGATCCGCTCGGGCACAAGGGCGCGCGGCTGACCAGCCAGATCTCGCTTCCGGGCCGCTACCTGGTGTACGTCCCGGACGGCTCGATGACCGGCATCAGCCGCAAGCTGCCCGACAAGGAGCGCACGCGTCTCAAGCAGATCCTCAAGAAGGTCATGCCCGAGAGCGCCGGTGTGATCGTGCGCACCGCCGCCGAGGGCGCGGCCGAGGAGGAGCTGGCCCGCGACGTCTCGCGCCTGTCCGCGCAGTGGGAGAACATCAAGCGCCAGTCCAAGACCGCGAACGCCCCGGCCATGCTGTACGGCGAGCCGGACCTGACCATCCGGGTCGTGCGCGACATCTTCAACGAGGACTTCAGCAAGCTCGTCGTCCAGGGCGAGGACGCCTGGGACATGGTCAAGGAGTACGTCGGCTACGTCGCGCCGCACCTGGCCGACCGGCTCGAACTCTGGTCCGACGGTGAGGACGTCTTCTCCGGCTACCGCGTGGACGAGCAGATCGCCAAGGCCATGGAGCGCAAGGTGTGGCTGCCCAGCGGCGGCTCGCTGGTCATCGACCGCACCGAGGCCATGACGGTCGTCGACGTCAACACCGGGAAGTTCACCGGGCAGGGCGGCAACCTCGAGGAGACCGTCACCCGCAACAACCTCGAGGCCGCCGAGGAGATCGTCCACCAGCTCCGGCTGCGTGACATCGGCGGCATCATCGTCATCGACTTCATCGACATGGTCCTGGAGAGCAACCGGGACCTGGTGTTGCGCCGGATGCTCGAGTGCCTGTCGCGTGACCGCACCAAGCACCAGGTCGCCGAGGTGACCTCGCTCGGGCTGGTCCAGATGACCCGTAAGCGCGTCGGCGGGGGCCTGCTGGAGTCCTTCTCCGAGCCGTGCGAGTGCTGCAACGGCCGCGGGATCCACGTGACCCTGTCGCCGGTCGAGCCGAAGGCCGAGAAGTCCAGCGGGTCAAGCCGGCGTCGCAAGCGCAAGGGCGACGTCGAGAAGGCCGTCGAGGACAAGGTGGCCCAGGCCGAGCGCGCCAAGGAGGCAAAGGAGGCCAAGGAGGCCGCCAAGGCGGAGGCCAAGGAGCCCGCCGCGGCCGACACCGGGGAGAACGGCCACAGCGCCGAGCCCGCCGCCGTGGCCACCGAGCCCGGCGGCCCGGCCGAGCACGTCGAGGTGAACGACTCCGAGCCCGCTGCCAACGGGCGCCGTCGGCGTTCTCGCCGGTCGCCGCGGGCCAAGTCCGAGGCGGCGGCGGACTGACGCACCAGGGCGTGGATCGGCGCGTTCACGCCGGTCCACGACCGCGATGGCGTCCGGTTCGACCTCAGGGCTCCCGATCCGGTATCCTGAGGGCCCGGCGCTCTCGCGCCGTTGTTAGCGCGCCTGAGGCCCCTCGCCCGACGGGGTGCAGGCAGCAGCTTCCGAAATGAGCTTCAGTTCGGTAAGTCGTGCCCGAGGCACGCAAAGGAAAGGTTCCGCGGTGTACGCGATCGTCCGTTGCGGCGGCAGGCAGGAGAAGGTGGCCGTCGACGACGTGCTCGCCGTTGACAAGCTGTCCGGTGAGGTCGGCTCCACGGTGACACTGCCGGCAGTGCTCGTCGTCGACGGCGACAACGTCGTCAGCGCGCCCGCCGATGTGGCCAAGTACGAGGTCACCGCCGAGATCCTCGGTGCCACCAAGGGTCCGAAGATCAACATCATGCACTACCGGAACAAGACCGGGTACAAGCGGCGCATGGGTCACCGTCAGCCGTACACCCAGGTCAAGGTGACCGGTATCAAGGCCGGAAAGTAGGTCGCAGAGATGGCACACAAGAAGGGCGCCTCGTCCAGCCGCAACGGCCGTGACTCCAACGCTCAGCGGCTCGGAGTGAAGCGGTTCGGCGGCCAGGTCGTCAACGCGGGCGAGATCATCGTCCGGCAGCGCGGCACGCACTTCCACCCGGGTCCGGGTGTGGGGCGCGGCGGCGACGACACGCTGTTCGCGCTCATCCCGGGCGCGGTCGAGTTCGGCCGCTACCGCGGACGTCGCGCCGTCAGCATCGTTCCTCCGGCGGAGTAGGTCCGCCGGCGACCCGTGCCGACCCAGAGGGCGCCCCGACCCGGGGGCCCGAGTTGGATGGCACGCACGACTTCGAGACGAGGGCGGACCGATTGATCGGTCCGCCCTCGTCGTGTTTCACGACAGGAAGAAGGAACCATGCCGGATCGTGCCGTTCCCCCGGAGACGGGGGAGCACGACGGCCACCGGGACGACCACGCCCAGGACCGCGCCCGGGGCCGTGCCCCGGGCGGCAAGGGCGCGCAGTTCATCGACCGGGTGACGCTGCATCTGCAGGCCGGCAACGGCGGAAACGGCTGCGCCTCGGTGCACCGGGAGAAGTTCAAGCCGCTCGGCGGCCCGGACGGCGGCAACGGCGGGCGCGGCGGCGACATCACCTTCGAGGTCGACCCGAACGCCGCCAGCCTGCTCGACTACCACAAGCGCCCGCACCGCAAGGCGAGCGGCGGCAAGCAGGGGCAGGGCGCGCACAAGAACGGCGCCAACGGCGGCGACCTCCTGCTGCCCGTGCCGAACGGCACGGTCGTCAAGACGGCGGACGGCGAGGTCCTCGCCGACCTGACCGGCGCCGGCACGCGGTTCGTCGTCGCCCAGGGCGGGCACGGCGGACTGGGCAACGCCGCGCTCGCCACCGCGCGGCGCAAGGCGCCCGGGTTCGCCCTGCTCGGCGAGCCCGGTGACGAGCTCGACGTCGTCCTGGAGCTGAAGTCCGTCGCCGACGTCGCGCTCGTCGGGTTCCCGAGCGCGGGCAAGTCGTCGCTGATCGCGGCCATGTCCGCGGCCAAACCGAAGATCGCCGACTACCCGTTCACCACGCTCGTGCCCAACCTCGGCGTGGTCAGCGCCGGGGAGTCCGTCTTCACGGTCGCCGACGTGCCCGGCCTCATCGAGGGGGCCAGCCAGGGCAAGGGCCTGGGCCTGGAGTTCCTGCGGCACATCGAGCGCGCCTCGACGCTGGTGCACGTGCTCGACTGCGCGACCCTGGAGCCGGGGCGCGACCCGATCTCCGACTTCGAGGTCATCGAGGCCGAGCTGGAGGCCTACAACGCCCTCGGCGACCGGCCGCTGGCCGACCGGCCCCGCGTGATCGTGCTCAACAAGGTCGACGTCCCCGAGGCCCGCGAGCTGGCCGAGCTCGTACGCCCCGAGTTCGAGCAGCGCGGGCTGCGCGTGTTCGAGGTCTCGGCCGCCACGCACGAGGGCCTGCGCGAGCTGGGCTTCGCGATGGCCGAGATGGTCAATGCCCACCGCGCCGCCCAGCCGGCCGAGGAGCCGACCCGGCTGGTCATCCGGCCGGCGCCGGTCGGCGGGCCGGAGTTCGAGGTCCGCCGCCTCGGCGACGGCAGCTTCCTGATCACCGGGGACAAGCCGCGCCGCTGGCTCCGGCAGACCGACTTCTCCAACGACGAGGCCGTCGGCTACCTGGCCGACCGGCTGGCCCGGCTCGGCGTCGAGGAGCGGCTGGCCGCGGCGGGGGCCGAGCCCGGTGCGACCGTGCTCATCGGCACCGAGGACGACTCGATCGTCTTCGACTGGGAGCCGGAGGTCCTCGCCGGGTCCGAGGGCGGGCTGGGCCGCCGGGGCACCGATATCAGGCTGGACGGCCGATGACGCACCGGAGGCCGACGAGCTGATGCGTACCGCGATCACGAGCGCCCGCCGCGTGGTGGTGAAGGCGGGTTCCTCCTCGCTCACCACCCCCGACGGCGCGATCGACGCCGCCCGCATCGACGCGCTCGTCGACGCCCTGGCCGGCTGGCGGAGCCCGGACGGGGCCAAGGGCCGCGAGGTGGTGTTCGTGTCCTCGGGCGCGATCGCCGCCGGGATGGGCCCGCTCGGCCTGCCGGCACGCCCGCGTGACCTGGCCATCCAGCAGGCGGCGGCGAGCGTGGGCCAGGGCCTGCTCATCGCCCGCTACGCGTCCTCCTTCGCGCGCTACGACCTGGGCGTCGGGCAGGTGCTGCTCACCGCCGACGACATGATGCGGCGCTCGCACCACCGCAACGCGCGTCGCACGCTCGAACAGCTCCTCGCCTTCGGCGTCGTGCCGATCGTCAACGAGAACGACACGGTCGCGACGGACGAGATCCGTTTCGCCGACAACGACCGGCTCACCGCCCTGGTCGCCCACCTGGTCCGCGCCGACGCGCTGGTCCTGCTCTCCGACGTCGACGCGCTCTACACCGGCGACCCGCGGCTGCCGGGCTCCCGCCGCATCGAGCACGTCCGCGGGCCCGCCGACCTCGACGGCGTACACCTCGGCGGCTCCGGGCGGGTCGGCACCGGCGGCATGGTGACCAAGGTGGAGGCCGCGCGCATCGCAGGCGTGCCGGTCGTGCTGACCGACGCCGCCTCGGTCCGCGCGGCGCTGGCCGGTGAGGACGCCGGCACGTACTTCCACCCGCCGGGGACACGGCCCTCGGCACGGCGTCAGTGGCTGGCGCACGCCACGACCGGCCAGGGACGGCTACGGCTCGACCCGGGCGCGGTCGAGGCCGTCGTACGCCGCGGCAAGTCGCTGCTGCCCGCCGGGATCACCGGGGTCGAGGGCGACTTCAGCCACCCGCCGGGGACCCGGTGGACATGTGCGACGAGCAGGGCGGCCTGATCGCCCGCGGGCTGGTCAACTACGACGCGGGGGAGATCCCGGACCTCATGGGCCGCTCGACGCGCTGGCTGGCGCGCGAGCTCGGACCGGAGTACGAACGCGAGATCATCCACCGGGACGACCTCGTCGTCCTGGCCAACTCTTGAGGCACCGTCGCGCTCGGCGGCGGGTAGGAGGGACAACGTGACCACCCAGGAGCAGGTTCTCGACGTGGCGCGGCGCGCCCGGCAGGCGGCGGCCGAGCTCGCCCCGCTGCCGCGCGCCACCAAGGACGCCGCGCTGCACGCGATCGCCGACGCCCTCCTCGCCCGGTCCGCCGAGATCGTCGAGGCGAACGCCGGTGACGTCGCCCGGGCCCGCGAGGCCGGCACGTCGGAGTACATGATCGACCGGCTGAGCCTGTCCGCCGAGCGCGTCGAGAAGATCGCGGCCGCGGTACGGCACGTCGCCTCGCTGCCGGACCCGGTGGGGGAGTCGGTCCGCGGCTACACCCTGCCGAACGGCCTGGAACTGCGGCAGGTCCGCGTGCCGCTGGGCGTCGTCGGCATCATCTACGAGGGCCGGCCGAACGTCACCGTCGACGCCGCCGCCCTGACGCTCAAGAGCGGCAACGCCGTGCTGCTGCGCGGCTCCTCCTCGGCGTACGACTCCAACGTCGCGCTGGTGGAGGTCATGCGCTCCGCGCTCACCGACGTGCCCGCCGACGCCGTGCAGCTCGTCCCGGGCCGCGACCGCGACTCGGTGAAATACCTCATGCGCGCCCGCGGCCTGGTCGACGTGCTGATCCCGCGCGGCGGCGCCTCGCTGATCAACTCGGTCGTGGAGGAGTCGACCGTCCCGGTGATCGAGACGGGCGTCGGCAACTGCCACGTCTACGTGGACGCCGACGCCGACCTCGGCATGGCCGTGGACATCCTGGTGAACGCCAAGACGCAGCGGCCGTCGGTGTGCAACGCGGCCGAGACGGTGCTCGTGCATCGCGACATCGCCGCCGACTTCCTGCCGCGCGCCCTGGCGGCCCTGCGCCGCGAGGGCGTGACCGTGCACGGCGACGAGGCGGTGCGCGCGTACGGCGACGACATCGTGGCGGCCACCGAGGAGGACTGGTCGAACGAGTACCTCTCCCTCGACCTCGCCGCGGCCGTGGTCGGCTCGCTGGAGGAGGCGGTCGCCCACATCCGCCGGTACGGCTCGGCGCACACCGAGGCGATCGTGACGACCTCGCAGCCGGCGGCCCGCCGGTTCGTGGCCCTGGTCGACTCCGCGGCCGTCATGGTCAACGCCTCGACGCGGTTCACCGACGGCGAGGAGTTCGGCTTCGGCGCGGAGATCGGCATCTCGACCCAGAAGCTGCACGCCCGCGGCCCGATGGGCCTGCCCGAGCTGACCTCCACCAAGTACGTGGTGACCGGCGAAGGACACCTCAGGGGCGCCTGACCTCGTCCGAGGGCGCGGGACCGCGCCGTCCGGCGAGAGCCAGCGCCGCGGCCAGGCAGGCCACCGGCACGACCGGCAGGACGTACCGGTGGTCGAAGTCGAGCACCGCGACCGGCACGACCAGCAGCGTGACCGCCGCGCCCCAGGGCAGCAGCGCGCCGCGCCGCAGGCCGAGCGCGCCCGCGAGGAGGATCGCCACCAGGAACGGGCCGCGCAGGTAGGCGGGGTACTGGTAGCCGCGCAGGACGGCGGCGTACGGCTCGGCGGAGTGGTACTCCCCGGTGGTGCCCGGGGCGTACGCGGACAGGAGCCGCCGCGCCGACGGCGGGACCCCGGTGGGTGCCCAGCGGCCCTTCGCGAAGCCGAACGCGGGTGTCACGCGCCGGGGATGGCGGGCCGGTGTCCAGTGGAAGGCCAGGGAGACGTCGTGGCCGACCGCGCCGAGGTAGTCCAGGGGCTGGGCGAGGATCGCCCGCAGCGCGAACGACCGGGCGAGGTCGTTGTTCGCGGCGGCGCCCCCGGGCATGCGGTTGATCGGCGCGCCGGGATCCCACACGTACTCGGATGCCGCGTCCTGCCAGGTGCCGTTCGGGCACAGCGGAACCTCGTCCGGCGGCGGCTGGATCCGGTGGCAGTCCGCGAAGGTCATGGTGCGCGCCCAGAGGGAGATCCCGTCGGTCCCGGAGAGGGCGAAGCGGCCGTGGTCGGCCCGGTACCAGCCGGCGAACAGCGCGAGGGGCAGCAGCCCGGCGACGGCGGCGACGGCGAACCGGCGCACGCCGACGCGGCGTGCCGCGAGGTAGGCCAGTACGAGCAGGAGCAGCGGCAGGCCGACGCTCCGGGTCAGCGCGGCCAGCGCGAGCGCCAGGCCCGCACCCGCCACCGCACGCCCCGACGGGCGGCCGGGCGACCACATCAGCGTCACCACCGCGACGACCACGAGGAACAGGAACATCGTGTCGGACAGCACGGCGTGCTCGAGCTGGAGCATCTGCGCGTCGAACAGCACGGGCACCGTCGCGAGCACGGCGCCCCAGCCGGGCACGCCCCTGCGGCGGAGCAGCGCGTACATCAGCAGGCCGGTCGCGAGGCCGAGGACGTGCTGCGCCGCGACCACGACGGGCACGCTGTGAAACGGCAGGAGCAGGCGTAGCAGCAGCGGGTAGCCGATGCCGCGAAAGCCCGTCCCGGGGCGCGGGTGCAGCGCGAGGTCGAGGTACTCGTAGGAGTCGATGTAGTAGATCCGGCCGGGCCGGTATCCCAGCATCGTCACGGCCCGCAGCCCGGCCGCGACGGTGAGGACGACCGCGAACGGCGCGTGCGCCGCCCACCGCGTACGTCCGCCGTGTGGGCGGGACGGCAGGGGGGAGACCGGCGCCTCCGCGTCGGCCACGAGCTGCGGCAAACCGATCAGCTCCTTATTATAATAAAGTCCAATAGAGCCGGGACGGGCGTCACCGGCCACCCCGCTCAGGGCCGCGGGGCGGTTCGGCGACTTCGGAGAGTGGTGGGGGCGCGCGCTACGCGGTGCCGGGAGGCGCCCTCACCCGCGGGTCAGTTCCAGTACGGGTCGTTCTCGAACACGCATGGCCGGACCGGGCCTTTCACCACATAGGACCCGAGCTTCCACAGTCTCGTGCGGTGGGACTCGGCGAGCTCCAGCACGAGCGTCTGACCGGGTTCGATGCGCTGCGGGAAGATCTTGAAGACGTTCACCCGCGCGGGCCGCCCCGGCTCGGCCCATACGAGCGGTTCGTGCGCGAGCGTGTCGCGATACGACTTGGGGAGGTCGGACATCCTCGTCGCGCGCCGGACGGGGTCCGGGGGAGGGGACGGGCCGACCACGGTCCCCCGCTCGCCGGCGCATCTCGTGTGCTGGGGCAGATAGGTGATGTCGGTCCGGGCGCCGTCGTTCGCGAGCTCCTTCTCCAGCCGGGCCGACGCCCGGAACTCCTTGATCGTCACGGTGATCGAGCCGTCGGCGTTCCGGGTGACCGCGTAGGCCGCACCGGCTTCGGAGCCGATCAGCGTGGGGACGGCGAGCGTCGTCAGGCCGGCCACCGCGGCGGCGGCCACGGCCAGCGGCCGCCACCGCGCCGTCGCGGGCGG
>NZ_JBHLZP010000515.1:0-5568 GCF_042429965.1 Actinoallomurus acaciae | reverse complement strand
CCGCAGCAGCCCGCGCTCCGCGTCGGTGAGGCCGGGCGCGGCCGAGGCGAGCCGCGCCGGGTCGGCGAACAGGTCGGACAGCAGCCGCTGCGGCGTCAGGGAGGGCCACAGCTCCTCGATCGCGGCCCGTACGCCCGGGGCGGCGGAGAGCTCGCGGCGCAGCTCCGCCAGGTCGTCCTCGTCCAGGAGCGGCCGTTCGTCGTCCTCGGCGGCGGAATCGGCGTCGAGCAGCTCCTGCGGGTACCCGGCCGCGAGCAGGGCCCGTACGTCCGCCTCGCCGAGCGCGCCACTGCCGTCGCTCCCGTCGAGCGGCCGGCCGTCGTCGTCGAGCGTGACGGCCTCAAAGCGCTCGGCGACCTGCCGGGTCAACAGGTCGAGCACCTGCCGTACGAAGATCCGCCGTGCCTGGTTGTGGAGCACCGGACCGTTCAGCGCGGCCCGCGCCGCGCGCCGGTAGTCCTCCTCCTCGAGCCGCAGCGTCTCGTCGCCGTACGCGATCTCCACGGGGCCGCGGGGCGGAGCCTGCCGATCCCGTACGGCGGCGGCCACCGTGTCGGCCATCATCGCCCTGCCCTTGACCTCGGCGGTCGCCGGTGGTTCGGCGCGGTCGGCCATCACCCCGGGGAACAGCCCGCCGACCGTCGACAGCAGCACGTTGGTCTCGCCGAGCCCGGGTAGCACCTGGCCGATGTACCGCAGGAAGGTGGCGTTCGGGCCCACGACGAGTACGCCGCGCTCCGCGAGGCGCCGGTGGGTGTACAGCAGGTACGCGGCGCGGTGCAGCGCGACGGCCGTCTTTCCGGTGCCCGGCCCGCCCTGCACGACCAGCATCCCCCGGGGGCCGGAGCGGATGATCTCATCCTGCTCGGCCTGCAGGGTCTCCACGATGTCCCGCATCCGGCCGGTGCGCCCGGCGTTGACCGCCGCCAGCAGCGCGGCCTCCCCGATCAGTCCCTCCTCGCCGGCGGCGTCGCCGTCCAGGACCTCGTCGTCCAGGCCCACCACCTGACGGTTGCGCGTGGCGATGTGGCGCCGGCGCCGTACGCCGTCCGGGGCGGCGGCCGTGGCCACGTAGAACGGGCGCGCGGCCGGGGCGCGCCAGTCGATCAGCAGGGGGTCGCCCTCGTCGTCGAGGACTCCGATCCGCCCGATGTAGAGCCGTTCGTCGCGCCGATCGAGCCGGCCGAAGCACAGACCGTGTTCGGCCGCGTCGAACTTGGCCACTCGCTCGGCGTATCGGGCGACCGCGGACTCCCGTTCCACCTGAGCCTGCCGGGTCCCGCCGGTCTCCCGCAGCGCGCCGGCCAGCCGTTCCGTCATCCGTTCCCGCAGCTCGTCGACGCGCCGATAAAGCATCGCCACATAATTCTGCTCGCGTTCAATCTCGCGGGTAGACAATTGCGGCCCCTTCTTGGTATACTATTAATTGAGAATTACCATGATTGCTGATTTGAATTAGAGTCGATCGCCATAGTAATTCTTTTTCCGGCCAAGTTGGGGCGCGCGGGTCAGGACAGGCCGAGCAGAGCGGCGGCGGTCTCGCCGAGGACGCGGTCACGGATCTCGCCGGAGGCGGTGACGCGTTCGACGGTCGCCCGCGCCAGCACCGGGTCGCCGTACGGGGCGTCGGAGCCGAACAGCGTCCGTTCGGGGATCTCACTGATCGCCAGCCGGACCGCGAAGACGATGCTCGCGGTGGACAGCTCCAGGTACATCGTGGGGGTCTCGCGCACCAGTTCCACGGCGTCCATCCAGTTCGGCCCGCCGAGTTGGCTCACGACCAACGGCACGCGCGGATACCGGCGAGCGAGCGTGGCGAGGGTGCGCAGGTCGTCGGCCGTCGTGGGCGCGGAACCGTGGACGACCACCGGCAACCCGCCCTGCTCGTCGGCGGCGCGGAGCACGGGCTCGACGCGCGCCGCCTGTCCGGGCGGCGGGGTCAGCTCCCCGATGCCTCGCAGCCCTCGCCCCACCACCTCCCGCTCCACCGCGGCCGCGATCCGATCCTCCGGCAGCCCGAGCGGCACGGAGCCGAACCCGATGAACCGGTCGGGCCACGCCGCCAGGGCGGCGTCCAGTTCCGCCGCGGCGGCCTGGTAGGTGTCGGCGTGGTCGCCCCGTCCGTGCAGCCGGTCGTTCAGGATCGCCATCTCCCGGCGCAGCGACGCCAGGTCGGTCGCGCGCTCCGGATGGGGCCGGGTCATGAACAGCACTGCCCGGTCCACTCCGGCCTCATCCAACAACGCGACGTGGTCGGCGACCGGGTCGTGGACGTGGCCGTGCGCATCGATGATCATTCGTTCTCCTCCGGGGTTCCGGCCGGGTCGCGGCTGGAATGCGCCCGGCCGGATCACTGTTGCGCCTTGACACGGTTGGAAGGTCAAGTCGGCCGGGGGGCCTGGTGCTGATCGGAGAACTGGCGCAGCGCACCGGAGTGAGCGAGCGCCTGCTGCGCTACTACGAGACCCGAGGACTCATCGGCTCCCGGCGCCTCGCCAACGGCTACCGCGACTACGGCGAGGCGGCGGAGGAGACGGTCGCCCGCATCCGGGTCCTGCTGGCCGCCGGGCTCCCCACGCGCGTCATCCGGCAGATCCTGCCCTGCGCGGTCGGCACATCGCACCTGCGCCCGTGCCCCGGCGTCCTGGATACTCTGCGCGAACACCTGACCGCCCTCGATCGCCGCGCCGACGAACTCGCCAGGGCGCGCGAGATCCTCGTGCACACCATCGACCGCACCACCGGGGCGTAGGGAACCGGCCCCCACCGGCGATGACCGCGGCAGGGGCCGTTCTGCTCGGCGGCGGTCAGTCGCGTGGGCCCCGGTAGGCGAGGCGGCCGCGGGTGACGATGAGGAGGATGACCGCGACGGTGCCGTAGCCGATGACGCCGGCGGTCAGCATCCACGACTCGTGCGTGTCGGCGAACAGCTCCGGCAGGACGAGGCTGGCGACCGTGTTGTTGCTCGCGTGCAGCAGTAGGGCGACCGGCAGGCTCTCGCGAGTGTGGTTGAAGACCCAGGTGATGAGGTAACTGATCGCCACGGCCATGAGCAGGAACGTGCCGACCGTGATCCACCAGTGGGCCGTGTCCGGCCGCGTGCCGCCGAGCGACCAGCTCGTGAAGAACAGCGGCAGGTGCCAGCAGCCCCAGACCAGGCCGAGGATGAGGGTGCCGAGGGAGGCACCGTGGCGCCGCTGGATCAGCGGGAGGGCGAAGTCGCGCCAGCCCGGCTCCTCGGCCATGCCGGTGGTCAGCACCTGGACGACGAGCAGGGGCAGATACCCGGCGACGACGGCGAGGGAGGGCGCGCGGAGGCTCGCGGCGGCGCCGGGCAGCGCCATGGTGCCGCCGACCAGCAGGACCGGGACGCCGATCAGCACGATCGGGTACCAGTACCAGCCGCCGACCCGCAGCCGGAACAGCCGCTGCCGCCAGCGGCGCAGCCCGTCGCGCCCGCCGGTGATCGCCGAGACGACGAGGGCCGAGCCGAGCGGCCCGAGGTACGCCCCCGGCAGGACGCCGGGGATCTGGCTGTCGCCCAGCAGCCTGGGGAAGCGGAAGTTCAGCACGCCGAGCCCGTCGCCGGACAGCACGTACGGCAGCCAGGCCAGCCAGCTCGCGGCGTAGGCGAGGACGAAGAACGCGACCAGCGGGTGCCGCCGGATCACTCCGGCGGGACCGCGGGGAGCGGGTACGGAATCACGAGCCTCGGCGTGGTGGGCGGATCGGGGCGGCATCGTGGGCGTGCTCATCGGTCGGACCCTTCGGGGACGGTGGGCTGGTGTGCGAGAACATCGCACCATCGCCGCATCCCCCAGGTCGCTCCCATGACCTGCACAAATGTGCTCCAGCTGCCGGTATCCCCGAAGTAGTGCAGGCTGGAGTACGGGGCGCGGACCGGTGCGTCATCGGCGGGTGGCAGGGGCACATGGCCGGTCAACCGAGGGTGTACGGCCAAGTGTCATCCCGGGAGGGACGCCGCAGAACAGGCGTCCACGTAGCGTGATTGCTACAACCTGAGACCACCACGGAGGCCTGACGCGTCGTCTGTGAATTCGGGGGGATTCATGGGGGAGACGATGCGAGGGCCGAATTCCCGGGCCCTGGATCTGTACCCGTCCAAAGCCCAGGAAGGCGAGTGTTCGCGGGTGGGCCCTCTTTGGGGGAAGGGGACCCACCCGCGGACGTCGTGGACACCGTGGACGAGGCGCCGCCGGTTCACCCGGCGGCGCCTTCATCTGCGCTCAGGCGCCCTCGCCGGAGGGTGGGGGCACCGCGAACAGGCGGGCGGCGTTGTCGTGGCACACCGCGCGCAGCCAGTCATCGCCCAGATCCAGCCGTACGAGAGCGGCCAGCTGCTCCGCGTACGCGTACGGGATGTTCGGGAAGTCCGTGCCCAGCAGGATGCGGTCGCCGAGGTCGGCCAGGCGCGGCGTCAGCGATGACGGCCACGGCCGCACCTTGTCCGTGAACTCGGTGAACGTCATCGTGGTGTCCAGGTAGGCCCCCGGGAAGCGTTCGGCCAGCGCCAGGAACTCCTCGTACTCCGGCATCCCCATGTGCGCGATGATCGGCACCAGCCGCGGATGCCGGGTGAGCACCTGACTGAAGATCTCCGGCCCGGTGTGGCCGCCCGGCTCCGGTCCCGACCCGCAGTGCACGACGACCGGTACGCCCGCCTCCGCCAGCATTCCCCACACCGGCTCCAGCAGCGGGTCGCGCGGGTCGTACCCGCCCACCTGGACGTGCGCCTTGAACACCCGCGTGCCCGAGGCGAGCGCCTCCTTCACGTAGCGCGCCGCGGACGGCTCGGCGTAGAACGTCGCCGTGCGCAGGGCGTCGGGCGTACGGGCGGCGAACTCGGCGCCCCAGCCGTTGAGCCACTCCGCCATGCCGGGGCGGTGCGGGTACAGCAGCGCCGTGAAGCGCCGGACCCCGAAGGAGCGCAGCAGACCGAGCCGGTCGGACTCATCCGAGCGGTACCGCGCCGACCATGACAGCCCCGCCTCGGCGAAGCGGTCGAAGTACGCCCGCACCTTCCGCAGCACGTTCTCAGGCATGAAGTGCGTGTGCACGTCGATCAGGCCGGGGAGCCCCAGCGACTGCCAGAAGGCGGGGATGTCGGAGTCTTCCGAGGGGGCCGTGAGCGGGGGACGCATCCTCGCATCATCGCAAAGCGGAACGGGCGGCCGGCCGCGCGACCGCGGTCACGAACGCGCCGCCGCGGGTTCCAGGTCGAGGCGGGCCAGCTCCCGGCGGGACGCCACGCCCAGCTTGGGATAGGCCTTGTAGAGGTGATACTCGACCGTGCGCGGGCTGAGGAACAGCTGCTCGGCGATCTCCCGGCTGCTGCTCCCCTCCGCGGCGAGCCGTACGACCTGGAGTTCCTGCGGGGTGAGCCGGTCGAGGGGGTCGGGCGCCGTGGCCTGCTGGTGCGACGGGACGGCGGAGCCGGTCTCGCCGGTCGCCCGCAGCTCCGAGCGGGCCCGCTCGGCCCAGGGCACGGCCCTCAGCCGGTCGAAGAGCCGCGCGGCCGAACGCAGGGGACCGCGGGCGTCGCTCCGG
>NZ_JBHLZP010000514.1:1639-7227 GCF_042429965.1 Actinoallomurus acaciae | reverse complement strand
CACCGGCCATCGCGACCGCCGCGGCCGTCGCCCCGCCCAGGGACCGCACCCCGAGGAGCCACAGCCCGGCGCACGCCACCGCCGCCATGGCCGTGCACGCCAGCGCCACGGCCGAGAGCGCCCGGACGACCTCACGCATCGCGGACCTGGAAGGCGGCGTACGCGACGGCGAGGACCCCGGCGACGACGGCGCACAGCAGCCCGAACCCGGTCCACGGCCCGAGGACGTGCGCCTCGTGCCGTACGTGCATGATCTGTTCGCCCGCCATGGTGGGCCAGAACATGCCGACCACCCGCGCCCACGAATCGGGCAGCGCCGACGTGAAGGCGGGCACCAGCAGGGTGACCGTGACCATGATCACCAGTGAGCCCGCCGTGGCGCGTACGAGCGTGCCGACGGCGACGCCGAGCAGCCCGACCACACCCAGGTACAGGCCCGCGCCGACGACGGCCCGCAGCACCCCCGGATCGCCGAGCGTCACATGAGGAGCGCCCTGGCCGGCGAGCATGGCCTGCCCGACGAGGAACCCGCCGAACCCGCAGACCTCCCCGACGGCGAGCGACACCGCGGTCGGCACGATCACCTTGGCGGTGAGCAGCCGTGCCCGCCGGGGCACCGCCGTGAGGCTGCTGGCGATCATGCCGGTCGCGTACTCCGAGGTGATGGCCAGCACGCCGAGCACGGAGATGGCCAGTTGCGCCACGATGTACCAGGAGAGGCTCGTCGCGGCCGGGTCGAAGGCCGCCTGGTCGGCCGGCGCCTCCCCGACGTACGTGCGGGCGCCCGCGAGGCTCAGCAACGCGGCGAACCCCAGGGCCAGGCTCACCGTCGTCAGCACCGTCCAGACGGTCGAGCGCAACGTGCGGATCTTGATCCACTCGGCGCGTACGGCGCCCAGGGTGCCTGCCCGGCCACTCGGCGGGCCGCCCGTGCCGGAGTGCGCATCACGCTCTCGCGGGGCTCGAAGCTCGATCACTTGCCCGTCCTCTCCTCGATGGGAGGCTCAGGCTGCCGTCCGCCGATGACCGCGCTCTGGGAAGTCCTGGGTGAACGCTGGGAGTCCACGGGACCCGGCACGCCGGTGACCAGGCACGATCCGAAACGGTCGGCTGTGCGGCTCCCGGGATTCCCAGTGAGTTTCCAGGCCGGGCCGCGTAGGGAGTCCTGCCGGTGTGCGGTGCGAGACGGCTCAGGCCCGCGAGCGGGGCACGGGCCCGCCTCGGGCCGATCGAGGGGCGCCCGGCGAGCGGTTCGTCGACGTGCTGCGGGCGGCGGCGTGGCCGTGTTCCTGCGTGCCCGCTCATGTCGCGTGGACGTCCATCGGGCGGCCGAGCAGGTGGGCGATCAGCGCGCGGAACTGCTGCGACGGGCGCAGGCCCAGCTCGCTGCCGGCCAGCCGCCGGTACAGCTCGTACTGGCGCAGCGCCTCGGCCGGGTTGCCCTCGGCGAGATGCACCCGCACGATCGCGCGGTGCGCGCTCTCGCGCAGCGGCTCGCAGTCGATGGCCGCCAGGCCGGCCTCCAGCGCCGCGCCGAACCGGCCGTACCGGCAGTGCCGCGAGCACAGGGTCTCCAGCGCGTGCAGCCGGACCTGCCGGAACCACTCGCGTGTCGGCAGCAGCCACTCATCGGCCCAGTCGGGCAGCACGTCCTGCCGCAGCACCGCCAGGTCCAGGTCCCATGCCGTGTCCGGGGCCGAGGACAGGGCGGAGGTCCGCGCGTGGACCGTGTGGACGTCGACGACGGTGTCCCGCCGCAGCTCCAGCCCTCCCGCGGTCGACAGGATCGGGCCGCCCCCGTGCTCCCGCCGCAGCCGCCACAGGGCCGAACGCAGATTCGCCGCGGGGCGCGGGTCGGGATAGTCGGGCCACAGGGCCCGTGCGGCGGTCGCCCGGTTGACCACGGCGCGCCGGGTGGCGACGTAGGCGAGCAGCCGCTGCGCGGACGGGCCGGCGGCGACGGGCCGGTCCCCCCGGCGGAGCTCGAACCCGCCGAGCAGACGCACCGCGAATCCCGTGGCGATGTGCTCTGCCTGCATCGCGTCCTCCGGGCGGCGGGAGTCGAAATATGCGCTTGAGACGTCGCCTACCCGCTATGGGCCTGCTATGAGGCAAATACCCGGTTGTATGTCGGTAACGCTGCGGTGACAGAGCGTGTTCACGGGTCTGCTCGTCACGGACTCGTCACCACCTCGGGCGGCTGGTCATCGACGCCCGCACCCTGGCCCTGGCCGGGGCGTGGCGGGGGCTGCGACGCGGCGGTGACGGACCGGAGACGAGTGCTGCATAGCGTCCTCCGGTACCGGGTTCCCCCTTCCTGCAGGCCCTGGCCGAGGTTCCGCGGCCATGAGGAGAACAGGTGACCGCCGTGCTCGATCCAGCCCAGTATCAGCGGACCTCTCCGCCGGTCACGCCCCGCCCGATGGCCGCGCCGGGCGCGCCCGGGACCGGGGGGATCCGCCGCATCGCCGGCATGTGCGGGCCGGCGTTCGTCGTCTCCGTGGCGTACGTCGACCCGGGGAACTTCGCGACCAACATGTCCGGCGGCGCCCGCTACGGGTACCTGCTGCTGTGGGTCATCGCCGTCGCGAACGTGCTGGCGATGTTCGTCCAGGCGCTGTCCGCCAAGCTCGGCATCGCCACCGGGCGTACCCTGCCCGAGCTGTGCCGCGACCACCTGCCGCGCCCGCTGACCTGGATGCTGTGGGCGCAGGCCGAACTGGTGGCCGCCGCCACCGACCTGGCCGAGTTCGTCGGCGGCGCGATCGCCCTCAACCTGCTGTTCGGGGTCGCCCTGCTGCCCGCGGCGGCGATCACCGCGGTCGTCTCGTGCGCGCTGCTGACGCTGGCGCCGCGCGGGCGCCACCGGTTCGAGGTGGCGATCGGGGCCATGCTCGTGATCGTCCTGGCCGGCTTCCTGTACCAGGCGCTGCGGGCGGGGTCGTTCGCCGGAGCCGCCGGCGGGCTCGTGCCGCGCCTCGCCGGCCCGGACAGCCTCCTGCTCGCCACGGGCATCGTCGGCGCCACCGTGATGCCCCACGTCATCTACCTGCACTCGGCGCTGACCCGTCACCACACCGGCCGTACGGCGCTGCGGTCGAGCCGCGTGGACATCGTCGTCGCCCTCGGCGCCGCCGGGCTGGTCAACATCACGATGCTGACCGTGGGCGCCGCCGCCTTCCACGGCCACGACCCCGGCGGCCTGCGGTCCATCCACGCCGGGCTCGGGGCCGTCCTGGGGTCCGGCGCGGCGGTGGCCTTCGCCGTCGCCCTGCTCGCCTCGGGACTGGCCTCCTCCAGCGTGGGAACGTACGCGGGCCAGATCATCATGGAGGGCTTCCTGCGCCGGCGGATCCCGGTCCTGGTCCGCCGGCTGATCACCATGGCCCCGGCGTTCGCGGTCCTGGCCGCCGGTGTGGACCCCACCCGGGCGCTGATCCTCAGCCAGGTGGCGCTGTCCTTCGGCATCCCGTTCGCGCTCGTACCGCTGATCGCCCTGACGAGCCGGCGGACCCTGATGGGCGACCTGGTCAACGGCCAGTGCACGGTCGTCGCCGGGGCGGTCGTCACCGCCCTGATCACGGCGCTCAACGGTTTTCTGATCGGCCAGGCCCTGACGGGCTGAGCCTCCCGCGGCCGGGGTGGCGGGTGGACTGGCTGGGTACGGCTACGGCAGGCAAATGCACAGCTCAGGGGGGAATTGTCATGATCAGCATGCTCCGTAGGGCGGGTATCTCGTCGTCGATGCTCTATACCGCCGGGTTCGCGTCCATCGGCCTGTCGATCGCGTCCTGGATGATGTCCCGCAGCATCGAGTCGCGTGACATCGACCGCGCGGACCGATGGGGCATCTTCGTCGGCCAGTGGGCACCGGCCTTCTTCGCGCTCGGCAACGCGATGCGGATGGAGGAGGAGATGGGCGAGAGCATGCCGTCGGAGCGCGTGGAGCGGATGAAGAGCCGCGCCCGCGAGAGGATGCCGGTCGGCTGACCTCCTCCGGGAGGGTTCGGGCCGCTCTGGGAGGGTTCGGGCCGCTCTGGGAGGGTTCAGGCCGCTCTGGGAGGGTTCGGGCCGCTCTGGGAGGGTTCGGGCCGCTCTGGGAGGGCTCGGGACGTGGCGGTATGACGTCGGCCGCTGCTGGGCATCTCCCCAGGAAGAAGACATTCGGCGCAGTCTGGCGTGATGACGTTCATCCTCGGTGTGGCCGGGCGAGCGTCCCGACGGTGCCTCCTGGACCGGATCGAGCCAGGCGGCCATCGGCATCGCGTGGGCGGGGAGCCCTTCTGCGTTTCCCCGCTCGGCGCCGGGAAGGTGCGGCCTGGTGGACAGGAACGGTCGGACGATCGGGGTCGAGGAGGAGTTCCTCCTGGTCGACCCGGTCACCCGTCGTACTTCACCGCACGCGGCGGCGGTGCTCGCACGGGCGGCGAAGGCGTCTCTGCCGGAGGTGGCGTTCCAGGCGGAACTGGTCGCCACCCAGGTCGAGGCCGCGTCCGGCGTGTGCGATGACCTGGAGACGCTCCGCCGGCAGCTCGGCGACGCGCGTACCTGCCTGTCGTCCGCGGCACGGGCCGAGGGACTGAGACTGGTCTCGACGGGAAACCCGGTCCTGCCCGGCCGCACGACGCCGTTCATGCCGGGCGAGCACTATGCGCGGATCGCCGACATCATGGCGGGCACGGTCGTCGGCCACGAGACCTGCGGCTGCCATGTGCACGTCGGCGTCGCGGACCGCGAGCTGGCCGTCGGCGTGCTGAACCACCTGCGGCCCTGGCTGCCGACGCTGGTCGCGCTGTCGGTCAACTCGCCGTTCGACCACGGCCGCGACTCGGGGTACGGGAGCTGGCGGATCCAGGCGCAGGCGCGGTTTCCCGGCGGCGGCGTCCCTCCGTGGTTCGCCTCCGCCGCCGCGTACGACGAGTTCCTCGACCGTATGGTCGAACTCGGCGTCCTCGCGGACAGGATGACGACGTTCTGGCTGGCCAGACCCTCACCAAGGCTGCCCACGATCGAGATAAGGGCGAGCGACGCGGCCTCCACGGTCGACGAGGCGGTGCTGCAGGCCGCCCTCGCACGGGCACTCGTGCTGACGGCCCTCGGCGAGCTCGCGGGCGGGAGGGAGGCCCCGCCGGTCGGGGAGCAGCTGTGCACGGTCGCGCTGTGGTCGGCGGCCCGATACGGACTGACCGGCCAGGGCATCCATCCGATCGAGGAACGCCGGACGGCCGCCCGCGACCTGCTGGAGGAACTCCTGCGCCGGATACGACCCGCACTGGAGGAGACCGGCGACCTGAGAGCCGTCCGGGCCCTGATCCGCAAGATCGGCTACAGCGGCACCGGCGCGGCCCGCCAGCGCATCGCCGCCGTCCACGGCCTGCGAAGCGTCGTCGACATGCTCGTCCAGCAGACGGGACGACGCTGATGACGCCCAGATGCCCCGAGGTGGGGTGTTCGGAGGTGGGGTGTTCGGAGGTGGGGTGTTCGGAGGTGAGTCGCTCCGAGGTGAGTCGCTCCGAGGTCAGACGCCCCGAGGTCAGACGCCCCGAGGTCAGACGCCCCGAGGTCAGACGCCCCGAGGTCAGACGCCC
>NZ_JBHLZP010000514.1:0-1613 GCF_042429965.1 Actinoallomurus acaciae | reverse complement strand
GAGGTCAGACGCCCCGAGGTCAGACGCCCCGAGGTCAGACGCCCCGAGGTCAGACGCCCCGAGGTCAGACGCCCCGCCCGCCCGGGGGGCTCCAGCCCACTCACATTGTCCAGCCCCAACAGCCGTCCTGGGAAGGTCTCCCGACCGCTGTGGACAAGCCGTACGCGAGCGAAAGAAGGGACCCCGTGACCTCGAACATCGTCGTCGCCCCGCCATTGCCGGAGGCGCGTGGGCCGCTGTCGGCGGCGGTCGTCTCCGCGCTGCGGGACGGTACGTCGGCTCCGGCGGTCAGGACGGACTCGGACCCTCTCGGCGAGGATCTGCAGCTCGCGCTCTACACCTGCTACGAGCTGCACTATCGCGGCTTCGACCGGGTCGACCCGGAGTGGGAGTGGGAGCCGGGGCTGCTGCGGCTGCGGGCCGGGATGGAGCGCGCCTTCCTCAACGCGATCCGTACGGAGATCTCCGGCGGCGACGACGTGGACGCCGCTCTGCGCCGGGTGACGGCCGAGGCCACCGAGGCCACCGGGGTGAGCGCCCACCTGCGGGATCACGGTGAGTGGTGGCAGCTGCGCGAGTACCTCGTGCACCGCTCGATCTACCACCTGAAGGAGGCGGACCCGCACGCCTGGGTGATCCCGCGGCTGCGTGGGCAGGCGAAGGCGTCGCTCGTCGCGGTCGAGTACGACGAGTTCGGGGGCGGGCGAGGGGAGCGGATGCACGCGAGGCTGTTCGCGGAGCTGATGCGGGAGGCCGGGCTCGACCCCGCGTACGGGCGCTATCTCGACGTGGTTCCCGCCGTCACGCTGGCGACCGTGAACATGATGTCGCTGTTCGGCCTGCACCGGGCTCTGCGGGGAGCGCTGGTCGGTCACTTCGCGGCCGCCGAGATCAGCACCCCGCCCAGCGCCCAGCGGCTGGCCGACGCCCTCGAACGCCTGGGGGCCGAACCGTCCGCCGGGGTCTTCTTCACCGAGCACATCGAGGCCGACGCCGTACACGAGCAGGTCCTCCGCCGCGACGTCGTCGGCGATCTCCTCACGGCCGAGCCGTACCTGGCCGCGGACGTCGTGCTCGGTGCGCAGGCGACCGCGATGCTGGAGGGCCGGCTGAGCGACCGGCTGCTCGGCGCCTGGCGCGCGGGGGAGTCGTCGCTCCGGGCCCCCGTCCTCACCTGAACCGGCCGAAGTTCACCGCGAAACTCAAGAGATCCCCACGGCTTCTTGAACCATCGCCCCCGTATTTATGCACCATAAATGCGGTATGAGCTGTCCGTGTGGCTTTTTAAGCCGCCAGGTGTCTATCGGCCGCAGGGTGACACCTGGCTGCTGGCCGAGGCCCTGCGCACCGTACGGGTCGGGGCCAGGGTGCTGGACGTCGGCACCGGGACCGGAGCCCTGGCGCTCGCCGCCGCGCGCAGCGGCGCCGGCCGGGTGATCGCGGTGGACGTCTGCGCCCACGCCGTGTTCGCCGCACGGGTCAACGCGTGGCTCCGGCGGCTGCCCGTACGCGTGGTCCAGAGCGATCTGGTGGACGCCGTCCGCGATGAGGCGTTCGACGTGATCATCGCCAACCCGCCGTACGTCTGCTCCACCGGCACCGCCCGGCCGCGC
>NZ_JBHLZP010000513.1:0-5610 GCF_042429965.1 Actinoallomurus acaciae | reverse complement strand
CCGCGACCTGGCCGTACGCCTCTCCCCCATCCTCACCGCGGCGACCCGGCCGCGACGGGCTCCGGCGCACGTGCCACCGGCCGCAGGCCGGGTGCGAGCGCCAGCGTGACCGCCACCGACCCCGCCGCCATCACGGCCATGGCCGTCGCCGGTGAGGTCTGCTGGGCGACGGTGCCGGCGAGGGCGGCGCCGACACCCTGCATGGCGAGCATCCCGGAGGAGTGCAGGCCCAGCGCGTGCCCGTGCATGTCGCCCGGGGTGATGGCCATCAGCCGTTCCTGGAGCAACAGGGTCGCGGAGTAACCGACCGAGGCGAGGACGATCGCCGCGACCGCGACGGGTGCCTGGAGGTTCACCGCGAAGACCAGGTACGGGACGGCGAGCAGCAGGCGCAGCGGCGCGCCGAGCCGTCGTCGCCACCGCTCCGCCACGAACCGGCCGGTCAGCGTGTCCCCGACCAGCATGCCGAACGCAGCGACGGTGAACAGCAGGCCCGCGTGCCCGGGCGCGTACGGGACGAAGAGCGACTCGCATCCGACGATCAGCCCGTTGGGCACCCAGAGCGCGAGGTAGACGCAGCGGCGGGACCCCTCGGACCACAGGCGCGCGTTGTTCCGCCACGTCTCGGTCACCGAGGGGCGGCCGGCGGCGCGCGGCGGGCGCGAGCCCAGGCCGGTACGGGCGACGGCCGCGGCGGCGAGATAGAGGGCCGCGGCCGCGAGCAGTGTGCCTCGCGGGGACAACGTGGCGACCAGCACGCCGCCGACCGCGAATCCGCAGATCTGCGACATCCCGGCGGACATGTTCAGCACCGACCGGCCCAGCAGGTAGCCCTCGGCGGGCAGGATCTCGCTCAGCAGCCCGTACCGGACTCCCCCGCCCACCGAGGCGACCAGGCCCTGGGCGAGGACGATCGCGAAGACCGCGCCGATCGGCAGGCCGGGCGCGGCCAGCGCCACCGTGCTCAGCCCGAACACCAGCCCGACCGCGGTCATCGCCGCACGCGGCGGCAGCCGGTCCGCCGCCGACAGCAGCGCCATCGCACCCGCCAGTTGGGCGAAGGAGGTGCCGAACATGCTGAGCGCCGACAGCAGCGGCGACCGGGTGGCGGTGTAGACGAGGGTGCCGAGCGCGAGCCCGCTCACCGTCGACGCGGCGGCCTGGAGGGAACTCGCGGCGAACAGCGGCGTGAACTCATTGGTCCGGAAAAGCTCCCCGTATGTACGCATAGCGGGAAATATGACTTCGCCCGCAGGATGACCGTTATGGTTTCGCGGGGAGGCGAAACTCGGTGGGATTTTGGCAGGTCAACGCGGACACGCTGGCCGGGAGTCGATTCGTGATCTCGGCGTTGGACGAGACGATCGCCTCGTTGGTCGCCCTCCAGCGCGCGACCGCCGCCCACCCCGGCGAACGCGCCTGGCTCGACGCTCACCTGCCGGCGTACCGCGAACGGCTCCGCGGCGACCGGATCACCGCCCTGCTCGTACGGGCGGGTCTCATGGGGGGCTGGAACGCCGACTTCCTCACGCCCGCGCCGCCCGGCGAGGGCAGCCCGTCGTTCGCCGACGCGGTGATCCGGATCCGGGAGACTCCGCCGGACACGGCCCGCGCGCACCTGATGGTGTCGCTGAACGGCTCGTTGCCGTCCGTGCTGGACCGCTCCGACCTGCCCACGCGCGCCGCCGACCTGCTGGAGTGGGTGTGGACGGAGGCGGTACGGCCGTACTGGCCGCGCCGCCGGCGGCTGCTGGAGGCCGACATCCTCGCCCGTACGCGACAGCTGAGCGAGGGCGGCTGGGCGGCGGCCCTGAACGACATGCGCCCGGGAATGCGCTGGCTCGGCGACGGGCGCCTGCGGATCAACATGTACGACTATCCGCCGAAGTCGATCTCAGGCGCGCGCCTGCTGTTCGTGCCGGTCACGCCCGGCCGGGGCTGGGTGTCGTGGGAGGAGCCGCACCGCTACGCCGTGGTGTACCCGTGCGCGGGCGTCCTGGCGAACGGGGACGGATCCGGCGCGCCGCAGGCGCTGGGCCGCCTGCTCGGCCCCGCGCGGGCGGGCGTCCTGACGCTGCTCGCCTCGCCCAAGAGCACGACGCAGCTGGTCGCCCTGACGGGGCAGGGGCTGGGCTCGGTGGGCCGCCACCTGAAGATCCTCCTCGACGCGGGTCTGGTGACCCGCCGCCGCACGGGCCGCTCGGTCCTGTACTACCGCACGCCCGCGGGCGACGCCCTGGTGACCGCGTCCCGGAGACAGCGGCCGGGGAACGCGGGCTGAACGTTCGCCCCTTCATCGTCCCCGAGACCTCCCCGGACGACGCGAGGCCCCCGCCGTGACGGCGAGGGCCCGGTGTCCGGACGGCAGATCAGCCGAAGAAGACCTCCGACTCGCTGTAACGCTCGACCGGGACCGTCTTGAGCTCGTCCGTCGCCGCGCTCAGGTCGACGCGCTTGATGTCCGTGCCGTTCAGGCCGACCATCTTGCCCCAGTCGCCGTCGTGCACCGCGTCGATCGCGTGCAGGCCGAAGCGGGTCGCCAGGACCCGGTCGAACGCGGTCGGGGTGCCGCCGCGCTGGATGTGGCCGAGGACCGTGGTGCGGGCCTCCTTGCCGGTGCGCTTCTCGATCTCGGCGGCCAGGCGCTCGCCGATGCCGCCGAGGCGGACGTGGCCGAAGGCGTCGAGCTCCTGGTTCTGGATGTCCATCTGGCCGTCGGCCGGGTGCGCGCCCTCGGCGACGACGATGATCGGCGCGTACTTCGTCTTGAACCGGCTCTCGACGTACCCGCAGACCTTCTCGATGTCGAAGGGACGCTCGGGGATCAAGATGACGTTGGCGCCGGACGCCATGCCGGCGTGCAGCGCGATCCAGCCCGCGTGGCGGCCCATGACCTCGCAGATCAGCGCGCGGTGGTGGGACTCGGCCGTGGTGTGCAGCCGGTCGATGGCCTCCATCGCGATGTTGACCGCGGTGTCGAAACCGAAGGTGTAGTCGGTCGCGTTGAGGTCGTTGTCGATCGTCTTGGGCACGCCGACGACCTTGACGCCGCGGTCGTGCAGCTGCCGCGCGACGCCCAGGGTGTCCTCGCCGCCGATGGCGATGAGCGCGTCGACGCCCAGCCCGGCGAGGTTGTCCTTGATCCGCTCGACGCCGCCCTCGATCTTGATCGGGTTGGTGCGGGACGAACCGAGGATGGTGCCGCCACGGGGCAGAATGCCGCGTACGGCCTGGACGTCCAGCGGAATGGTGTCACCCTCGAGGGGACCGCGCCAGCCGTCGCGGAAGCCGACGAACTCGTATCCGTAGACCTGGACGCCCTTGCGGACCACTGCGCGGATGACGGCGTTCAGGCCGGGGCAGTCACCGCCACCGGTCAGCACTCCGACACGCATGCCTACTCCTCTTCGAACCATGGACTGACCCGACCAGACTAGTGGGCCGGGAAGGGTGGATGCGGCATCACGCGCGGGGCGCGGTTCACCGCGATTGGTCTAGACCATAGCGGAAAGCAAGCCCTCCCATCAGCCCCGTGCGGGGAGAACATCCTGACTTCTCGCGACCTGAGGGTAAAGCCGGGAAGGGTTCGGCGGGCGGCCGTGTTCCCGTCACCGGGTCGTCACCCCGTTCCGACCGGCCCTCGGGGTGGACAATGGCGGTGAGGACCACGTGACAACCGGTAAAACAACCTCCCGCCCGACCGAAGGTGTACGCCCGGAGAGCGAACTGAGAGATGATGGTCATCTTCCCAACCCCGGGCCGTACGCGCCCACGATCCGCACCCGCAACCTTTTGGTCAATCGAAGTTGTCCCGGCCGTAGGCTCTTCGTGAAGCGTCGGTCGACGGGAGTTCCGAGGGGAGGCGCCATGGCGCTCACGCCCGGCGTCAGGTCGGAGGCGGCGGGCCTGCCGCCCGGCGGCTCCGGCCGCGCGAAGAGGGGGGCCGGCCGATGAGCCGGCGAGGCAACGGGCTGACCGCGGACGCGTACGTTCCCCTCGCCGACCTGACACCGCAGCTCGCGGACGCGATGCTGGCCGCCCTGCGCGAGGCCGGGATCGCCGCGTACGCGGTGCCGGCGCCGGGCGAGACCGGGGGCTATCTGGACGTGCGTCTGCCCGAGGAGCCCACCGACCGGCTCTACGCCGACGCCGAGGCCAGGGCCGCCGCCGAGGAGATCCTCCAGGCCCGGCTTCCGGAGCTGCGGGAGGACTACGCCGCCTCCCGTGACGAAGATCAGATCTTCGCCGAGATCGTCGCGTCCTTCGACCGCCCCTCGGCCCCCGGCGAGACGCCCTGGCCGGCCGAGGAGGACATCGAGGAGCCCCGCGACGACGCCGCCGAGGACCCGGTCGACGATCCGCCCGCCGACACGACGGGCGAGCTGATGACCGCGCGCGTCGTCAAGCCCGCCACCGACGACGAGGACGACGACGATCACTTCATCCCCCCGCCCCCTCCCCCGCTCCCGAAAGCGGACGCCCTGACCCGCTTCGCCTGGATCGCTCTCCTCGGCGGGCCGATCTACCTGGTGGCGTCGGTGTTCCTGAGCTGGGACGTGCCGAGCTGGGCCGCCTTCCTGGCGGTCGCCGCCTTCATCGGCGGCTTCGTCGCCCTCGTCCTGCGCATGGGCGACGATCCGCCGGAGGACGACGACGGCGCGGTCGTCTGATCAGCTCGGGCGGACCCGGAGCTCGGCCACGACCGGGCGGTGGTCGGTCGCCGCCGGATAGTCGGCCAGCAGCTCGGGCTCGTCGGGCACCCCGCAGCTCAGCACCTCGATCGCGGGGTCGGCGAAGACGCCGTCGATGCGGGTGAGCGGCGCCCACGAGCTGTAGGTCGCGCCCTGTCCCGACGGCGCGGTCGCGAAACCGTCCTGGAACCGCGACGCCAGGTACTCCCACGCCCCTCCCCCGGGCTCCTCGTTGACGTCACCGGCGAGCACGACCGGAGCGCCGAACCGCTCGCGTACCCGCGCCAGCTCCGCCGCGATCTCCTCGGCGTGCCGCAGCCGCGGCTCGTCGGCCAGGTCCAGGTGCACGCTGGCCGCCACGAACCGCGCCCCGCCCACCTCGAACAGCCCGAAGACCAGCCCGCGCCGGTGCAGGCCCGACACGGGCGTCAGCAGCCGGTGCCGGCGGTGCAAAAGGGCCGTACGGGGCCCGGCGTACAGCTCCAGCCCCGCGGGCCGCGAGCGTACGGCCAGGCCCAGCGACGTGCGCCGGGCCAGCCAGCGGCGCTTGCGGAGCCAGAACGCGAACCTCGGTGCCTCCTGGACGCACGCCACGTCCGGCTCCAGCCTCCGGATCACCCGGGCCAGAGCGGCACGGTCGTCGCGCATCGAGCGGACGTTGTAGCTGAGCAGCCGGATCGTCGTCAAAGGCGCTCAGCGGCCGCCCGGGCGCCCTCGCCCGTCGCGAGCGGCGTCCCAGGGGCGCGTCGCGAGGCGGAGGAGCGGGTCGGCCTGGTCCTGGCGGTCGCCCCTTCCGCGGAGTGGGGACGACGACGCACGGCGGGGCATGGGGGTCCCGGGCGGTCTCTCAACGCAGGCGCGCCAGGTCCGCCGCGCCGACGATGCCGGCATCGGGGCCCAGCTCGGCCATCCGGATGTC
>NZ_JBHLZP010000512.1:0-9412 GCF_042429965.1 Actinoallomurus acaciae | reverse complement strand
GCCCCGGCCGCCGAAGGTGCCCGCGCCGACCACCCGGCCGTGGCCGTCGAGCACGGCCTGCGCGCCGGCCCCGGCGGGAAGGTCCGCGCCGTAGTGCGACGTGAACTCCACCAGGTCATCGGCGCTGGTGCAGGTGAAGTCCTGACGCGGCTGCTCGGTCGGTGACACCCCGGGCCGCCCGCAGTCACGGATCTTGCCCGGCACCCGGTTGGTCCCGTTGATCGCGTACGACGACGCGCCGTCGCGGACGGCCGCGCGGGAGGTGAGGTTCGCGACCCGGCTGCGCCGGCCCCCGTCCTGGAGGATGAGAGCGGCCCGGCCGCCGGAGGACTGGGCGTCGAGCACGCCGCCGTAGACGCCGAGACCCGCCTGCGTGCCCTGGACGCCGTCGGCGTCGGCGGTGATGAAGAAACCGGCGTTGACCGCGAGGACGGAGCCGGCCGCGCGGGCCTGGGCCGAGGTCGTCGACCGTCCGGCGACCGCGCCGCCGTGGTCGGCGACGATCCTGCCGCGGAACCGCGTGGGATCCACGATGCCGACGTGGACGCTCTCCCGGTCGGGCGCCCGGTCGGCGTCGTAGCCGGTCCATTCGACCAGCGGATGCAGGCCGGCGGAGACGACCGCGTCCGCCTGCGTCTTCGCGTCGGCCTGGGAGGCGAAGACGCCGACGCGTACGCGGAAGCCCTCCGTGCCGTGCGGGGTGTCGGTGAAGGCGGGCCAGGGCACCCGGTCGACGTGCGCGTCGATCCCCGCCGCGGCCAGCCGCGAGACCGACCCGGCGGCCCACCGCGCGTCCCCGAGCTCCGCCCAGGCGGCGGCGCCGGTCAGCCGGTTCACGGCGGGAGCCTGCACGGTGACGGTCCACCCGGGACGCGCCTGCGGCACGGAGATCGACGCGGTCCGCACCTCCACGCCCGGAGCCGGTGAGGTGGAGGTCCACGTCGCCGTGGCCGATCTCCACGGCAACACGATCCTGCCCGGCCGCGCGGTGGCCGAGGCCGGACCGGTGATCGCCGCCGTGGACGCGGCGATCAGGGCGATGCCCGCGGCCATCCATCTTCGACGCACCATCGAGGACCTCCAACTGGATAAAAACGGATGTTCTGGACATAGAAGATCATCCGCAGTGGTGGAGGTCGGAGGTGATCAGGCGACCGGCAGGTGAACTGACGCTTAAGGCTGCAGCGCCCGCGGCTCAGGTGCCCAGGATGTCGTCCAGGTCGTAGGCCACCGGCACTTCGAGCTGGTCGTAGCCGCACGACTCCGGCGTGCGGTCCGGGCGCCACCGGCGGAACCGCGCCGTGTGCCGGAACCTGCGGCCCTCCATCTGGTCGTAGGCGACCTCGCACACCAGCTCAGGCCGCACCGCGACCCACGACAGGTCCTTCTTGGCGTTCCAGCGGGTGATCGCGCCGGGCATCCGGTCGGCGGTGGCCTCCGTCTGGGCGGCCCATTCGGCCCAGGGGTGTCCGTCGAGCTCGGTCATCCGGTACGGGGCCAGCTCGTCCACCAGCTCCGCGCGCCGTTTCATCGGGAAGGACGCCGAGACGCCCACGTGCTGGAGCCGCCCGTTGTCGTACAGGCCGAGCAGCAGCGATCCGACGATCGGCCCGGACTTGTGCCAGCGGAACCCGGCCACCACACAGTCGGCGGTGCGCTCGGGCTTGACCTTGAACATGGCCCGCTTGTCCGGCTCGTACGGCCCCTCCAGCGGTTTGGCGATCACCCCGTCCAGCCCGGCGCCCTCGAACTCGGAGAACCACCGCAGGCCCACGTCGTACCGGTCGGTGGCCGGGGTCAGGTGGACCGGCGTCTTGACGCCCGCCAGCGCCTCGGTGAGCCGGGCCCGGCGCTCGCCGAACGGCGTCTCCATGAGCGACTCGTCGCCCAGCGCCAGCAGGTCGAAGGCGACGTACGACGCCGGGGTCTGCTCGGCGAGGAGCTTGATGCGCGAGGCGGCCGGGTGAATGCGCTGCTGGAGCACCTCGAACTCCAGCACCTGCCCCTGCCGCAGGACGATCTCGCCGTCGAGCACGCAGCGTTCGGGCAGCTCGCGGCCGAATCCCTCGATCAGCTCGGGGAAGTAGCGGCCGAGCGGCTTGCCGTTGCGGCCACGGATGTCGATCTCGTCGCCGTCGCGGAACACGACCGCACGGAACCCGTCCCACTTGGGCTCGTACAGCAGGTCGCCGCGCGGGAGCTCCTTGACGGCCTTGGCGAGCATCGGTGCGACCGGCGGACTCACCGGAAGGTCCATGCGCTCATCCCCTTACGTATCCCGGCGGTGAGCTGGGAACTCATCGTATGGCAGAGCCCGCTCGCAGGGCAGGGTCCCCCGCTCGCCCACGTCGCCCTGCCGCCGGGGTCAGACATATGTTCGGTCACATTTTGCGACTGGATGGCTGCATTCGGCTTATCAAATCGCCGTTTTCCAGGAAGACTTGTGCCGGAAGGGGAGAGGTCCGGGAGAAGGAGATGCGTTGGAGATCGCCGCGTTAGTCATGTGGGTGCTCACCGCGGTGGCGGGACTGCGCCTCCTCGTACGCCGGTTCTCCGAGGGCGGGCTCCGGCGGCAGGGCACCAAGGTCACCCGCTATCCGGCCGTGCTGTTCCTCGGCCATCCCGCGCTCGCCCTGCTCGCCCTGGCGACCTGGGTGGCGTTCCTGCTGACGCGCAGCTGCGTGTACGCCTGGAGCTCTTTCGGCGCCCTGGTGCTGGTGGCACTGCTGGGGTTCACCATGTTCACGCGCTGGCTCACGGGCCAGGGCGGCAAGCACGCGCGTGACGGCGAGCAGGTCTTCCCGGTCGTCGCGGTCGTGGCCCACGGGGCGGTGGCGACGCTGACGTTCGTGCTCGTGCTGCTCACCGCCATCACGGTGAGCCGCCACTGAGCCTCCGCAGGAGCAGCATGCCGCGGTCGATCACCTCGACCTCGTCGCGTGCCTTGATCGGTTCTCGGCCGCTCACCAGGTCGGTGGCCGTGTCGAGGGCGATCTCCCACTGCTCGCCGTACCCCTCCTCGGGCAGCCGGAAGGTGATGCTCTCGGAGTGGGCGTTGAACAGGAGCAGGAAGGAGCCGTCGCGTACCCGCTGACCGCGGGTGTCCGGCTCGGTGATGGCGTCGCCGTTGAGGTAGACCGCGACCGCGCGGGCGTAGCCGGTGTGCCAGTCCGACTCCGTCATCTCCTCGCCGGCCGGTGTCAGCCAGACGAGGTCGCGCTCGCCGTCCAGGCCGGCGCCGTGTGTGCGGCCCTCGAAGAAGCGGCGCCGCCGGAACACCGGATGGTCGCCGCGCAGCGCCGAGACCCGCTGGACGAAATCGACGAGGTCGTCCTCGGCCCGCCAGGACATCCAGGCGAGCTCGTTGTCCTGGCAGTAGGCGTTGTTGTTGCCGCGCTGCGTGCGGCTCAGCTCGTCGCCGTGGGAGATCATCGGCACGCCCTGCGACAGGAACAGCGTGGCGATGAGGTTGCGCTTCTGGCGCAGCCGCAGCGCGCGGATCGCGGGGTCGTCGGTCTCGCCCTCGACCCCGTGGTTCCACGAGCGGTTGTCGTCGGTGCCGTCGCGGTTGTCCTCGCCGTTGGCCTCATTGTGCTTGTGGTCGTAGGAGACCAGGTCGTGCAGGCTGAAGCCGTCGTGGCAGGTGACGAAGTTGATCGAGGCGAGCGGCCGCCGGCCGTCGTCGGCGTACAGGTCGCTGGAGCCGGTCAGGCGCGAGGCGAACTCCGGCAGCACCGGCTCGCCACGCCAGAAGTCGCGGACCGAGTCGCGGTACTTGCCGTTCCACTCGGTCCACGCGGCGGGAAGTTGCCGACCTGGTAGCCGCCCTCGCCGACGTCCCACGGCTCGGCGATCAGCTTGACCTGGGAGACCACCGGGTCCTGCTGCACCAGGTCGAAGAAGGCCGACAGCCGGTCGACGTCGTGGAACTCCCGCGCCAGCGCCGACGCCAGGTCGAACCGGAAGCCGTCCACGTGCATCTCCAGCACCCAGTAGCGCAGCGAGTCCATGATCAGCTGAAGCGCGTGCGGATGCCGGACGTTGAGGCTGTTGCCGCAGCCGGTGTAGTCGAGGTTGTAGCGCCGGTCGCTGTCGCTGAGCCGGTAGTACGCGGAGTTGTCGATGCCGCGGAAACTCAGCGTCGGCCCCAGGTGGTCGCCCTCGGCGGTGTGGTTGTAGACCACGTCGAGGATCACCTCGATGCCCGCCTCGTGCAGGGTCCGCACCATCGCCTTGAACTCCAGCACCTGCTCGCCGCGCTGGCCGGATGAGGAGTAGGCGTTGTGCGGGGCGAAGAAGCCGACCGTGTTGTAGCCCCAGTAGTTCGACAGCTCGCGGGCGACCAGCGCGTGCTCGGAGACGAACTGGTGCACCGGCATGAGCTCGATCGCGGTCACGCCCAGGTCGATCAGGTGGTCGACCATCGCCGGGTGCGCGAGGCCCGCGTACGTGCCGCGCTGGTTCTTCGGGATCTGCGGATGGAGCCGGGTGAGGCCCTTGACGTGCGCCTCGTAGATCACCGTCTCGTTGTACGGCGTCCGCGGCGCACGGTCGTCGCCCCAGTCGAAGAACGGGTTGACCACGACGTTCTTCGGCATGTACGGCGCGCTGTCCGCGGTGTTCAGCTCCGACGGCGCGGCGAAGCGGTAGGAGAAGACCGACTCGTGCCATTTCAGGTCACCGTCGACCGCCTTGCCGTACGGGTCGAGCAGCAGCTTGGCCGGGTTGCACCGGTGGCCGTACTTCGGCTCGTTGGGGCCGTGGATCCGGTAGCCGTACCGCTGACCCGGTCCGACCCCGAGCACGTACCCGTGCCAGACGAAGCCGTCCACCTCGGGCAGCTCCAGGCGTGTCTCCCGCCCGCGCTGATCGAACAGGCACAGCTCCACCCGCTGCGCCACCTCGGAGAACAGGGCGAAGTTGGTGCCGGTGCCGTCCCAGCTGGCACCCAAGGGGTACGGCGTACCAGGCCACACCTCGTGCATCGCTCTCCTCGGCATACGGCGGACTAGACCACATGATTGTTGCCGCACCCGGAGAAATAAGCGAACGGCCGGGCCGATGAACACGCTCCAGTGCGGGCGCGGGCGGAGCTACCGTCCCGGTGGGATGCGGTAAACGGACACGTGAGACCGGGATTCGGCGGTGAACTCGGCTCCGGCCCAGTCCGCGTGCCTGGCCTCCAGTTCGAACCCGGCCAGCTGAGCCATGAGGTCGAGCTCGGCCGGCCAGACGTAGCGGTGCGGGCTGCGGGTCAGCCGGGCCCGTCTGCTCTCATCGAATCTGAAGTGGTGCGACACGAGATGCTGACGCAGCACGTCGTAGGTGTCCAAGCCGATGTAGCCGGGCTCGAAGTGGAAGACCGCGGCGTGCTGACCCGGCGGGAGCCTACGCAGGTCGGGCACTCCCAGCTCGATGACGAAGCGGCCGCCGGGCGTCAGGTGACGGGCGGCGTTGCGAAAGCACGCGACCTGCTCGGCCTGGGTGAGCAGGTTGGAGATCGTGTTGAAGACCAGGTAGACGAGCGTGTATCTGCCTGGAGCGACCGCGGTCGCCATGTCGCCGACGACCACCGGAATCGTCGCTTCGTCCGCCTTCGTTCGCAGTTGCTCGATCATCGGACGCGACAGTTCGATGCCGGTGACGGGCACCCCTCGTTCGGCGAGCGGGACGGCCACGCGGCCCGTTCCGATGGCGAACTCCAGCGCGTGCCCGTCGCCCGCGAGTGCGGCGAGGCGGTCCACGGTCGGCCCCAGAACCTCGGGGGCGAACATTCCGGTGCCCGGCGTGTCATAGCGCTGGGCGATATCGACGTCCCAGATCTCTTCCTGGCGCATGCCGCCAACGATCGCCGCGGCCCCACGCGTTTGTCCAACGGTTTCGCGGCCAGGCCCGCCCGGCCGTGCCCGCTCAGGCGCCGGTGGCGATGACGGTGCGCGGCCCGGCCGGGGGAGCGTCCTTCAGGCCTTCCAGGCGGGCATCACGTCGAACGGGGTCGCGATCTTGCCCGGATCGCGTTCGGCGAGGTCTCCGTGGAGCTCGTCGACGAGAGCGGCGTCGATGCGGTCCAGGACGTCCTGGTCGAGCCTCCTGCCGGCGGCCGCGGTGTTCTCGCGGAGCTGGTCGGGGCGGGACGCGCCGATGACCGCGCTGGACACCGCCGGGTTCTGCAGCACCCAGGCGATCGCGAGCTGGGACAGGCCGAGGCCCGTTTCGTCGGCGATCGGACGCAGGCGCTGCACCGCGGCCAGCACCGGGTCGCCGAGGTAGCGGCCGACAAAGCGCGCGCCGTGCGAATGCTCGGCCCGGCTCTCGACCGGCCGTTGCCCGCCGGGCAGGTACTTACCGGTGAGAACGCCCTGTGCCACGGGGGAGAACACGATCTGGCCGATGCCGAGGCGGGTGCAGGTCGGCACGACCTCTTTCTCGATGACCCGCCACAGCATGGAGTACTGCGGCTGGTTGGAGATCAGCGGCACCTTCAGCTCGGCCGCGTAGGCGGCGGCCGCCTCGATCTGGGCGGGACTCCATTCGGACACCCCGAGGTAGAGCACCTTGCCCTGGCGGACCAGGTCCGCGAAGGCGGTCATGGTCTCTTCGAGGGGAGTGCTCTCGTCGTACCGGTGGGCCTGGTAGAGGTCGATGTAGTCGGTGCCGAGGTTGCGGAGGGAGGCGTTGCAGCTCTCGGTGATGTGCTTGCGGGACAGGCCCTTGTCGTTGGGGCCGGGCCCGGTGGGCAGGCAGACCTTCGTGAGGATCTCCACCGACGCCCGGCGGACGCCGGACAGGGCCGCGCCGAGCAGCTTCTCGGCGGAGCCGTAGTCGGGGCTGCCGTACACATCGGCCGTGTCGAACGTCGTGATGCCCTCGTCCAGCGCCGCGGTCACGCACTCGCGTGCGATCTCGGCGGCCTCACGGGTGTGGGTGAGCCAGTTGCCATAGGCGATCGCGCTGATGGTCAGGCCGCTGGTGCCGAGCCTGCGATATTCCATGCGCGGCACGCTAGCATAGAGGTCCAATGAGTGGACGTCTTGGGGTGTCATGCACGCGGTGACTCGTACGTCGTTGGTGGACCAGGCGATCGGCCGGATGCGCGAGGCGATCGTCTCGGGCGAATGGCCGGTGGGCGAGCGCATCCCGTCCGAGCCGGAGCTGATCGGCACGCTCGGCGTGGCCCGCAACACGATGCGCGAGGCGGTGCGCGCGCTCGCCCACAGCGGCATGCTCGAAGTGCGGCACGGCGACGGCACCTACGTGCGCGCGCGCACCGAGACCGAGGGCGTACTGCGACGGCGACTCCAGCCGGTCGACCTGCTGGAGGTGGTGACCGTACGGCGTGGGCTCGAGGTGGAGGCGGCGCGGCAGGCCGCCGAGCGGCACACCGCGGACGACCTGGCGCGGCTGACCGCACTGTCCCGCAGCCCCGACCGGGGTGGTCTCGATCACCGGGTCACCCGGGCGGTCGACTTCCACAACGCCCTCGTGGACGCCTCACACAACCAGCTGCTCATCGAGCTGTACCGAGCGATCAGCGACGCGGTCGCGCACGGAATCCGCCAGGCCACGGCGGACCCGGAGCTGGCGGACGTCGGTACACGAGAGCATGAGGAGCTGCTCACCGCGATCGCCGGCCGTGACGCCGACCGCGCCGCGCAGGCCGCCGCCCGCCACCTGGATCCCCTGGTGGCCCAGGTCCGAGCCCGGCTCTAGCCGTGCCGTCCGGGGACGTTCCCGAGCGTGCTAGGTGGCCGTCTCGGGTGTGGCGGCGACGGGATCCCGGCCGAACTCCACGCTGTGGGCCTCCTTGCCGAAGGCGGTCAGCAGGATGACGGCCAGGAGCGTCGGCGCCACCACCACCGCGAACGCGAACGAATAGCTGTGCGAGTCGGCGAGGTGCTCCTGTAGCGGCAGGTTGAGCGCGGCGAGGAGGTTGCCGAGCTGGTACGTCACACCGGGATAGAAGCCCCGGATGGCGTCCGGTGACATCTCCGTGAGGTGCGCCGGGATCACGCCCCACGCGCCCTGCACGAAGAACTGCATCAGGAAGGACCCGATCAGCAGGAACGCCGTCGTCGTGGAGTAGGCGAACAGCGGCAGCGCGACCAGGGCCAGGATGGAGGACCCGACGATCGCCCGCCGCCGCCCGAAGCGCTGGGAGAGCGCGCCGATCAGCATGCCGCCGAGGATGGCTCCGACGTTGTAGACCACGGCGATCCCGACCGCGTAGTCCGGGGAGTGCTCAAGCCCCTTCTTGAGGAAGGTCGGGTAGACGTCCTGCGTGCCATGGCTCATGAAGTTGAACGCCGTCATGAGCAGCACGAGGTAGACGAACCGGATCAGCACCTTGCGGTCGAAGAAGACCCGGCGCAGCGGCGTGCGGGTGACCTGGAGGCGTTCGTTGGTGCGTTCCCAGGCCTCCGACTCGCCCACCCGATAGCGGATGTAGAGCGCGATCAGCCCCGGGACGGCGCCGAAGAAGAACAGGCCCCGCCAGCCGAACAGCGGTGTGATGACGAAGTACGCGACGGCGGCGATCAGGTAGCCGAGGGAGTAGCCGACCTGGAGCAGCCCGGAGAAGAAGCCGCGCTTGGCGACCGGGATCTTCTCCATCGCCAGGGATGCGCCGAGCCCCCACTCGCCGCCCATGCCCAGGCCGTACAGGAAGCGCAACACCAGCAGCATCGTGAGCGAGGTCGAGAACCCGGAGACGAACTCGACGGCGGAGTAGAACAGCACGTCGACCATCAGCGGCACGCGCCGGCCGGCCTTGTCCGCCCAGACGCCGAACAGGTACGCGCCCACCGGCCGGGCGATCAGCGTCAGCGTCGTGGCGACGGTGACCTTCTCGGGCGAGGTGCCGAAGTCCTTGGCGACCTCGGTGATGACGAAGATGAGCAGGAAGTAGTCGAAGGCGTCCATCGTCCAGCCCAGCAGGGCGGCGAGGAACGCGTTGCGTTGGTCGCGGTCGAGGCCGGAGGCCTGGTCGCGGATGTCACTGAGCAGGGGGAGGCTCATGTCGATCCTTCGTCCGTCCGTCGCTCCCAGTGATCCACCAGATTAGACCGGCCGTCAAGATCTTCCTATCAACGCGGCAAGGCCGTTGGTCAGTGACGTCCGCGCCGCGCGCGGCCCGGTTCGCCGCGGACGAAGACCCCGACGCCGTTGGCGACGGCCCGTTCGGTGCCGCCCGACGGGGCGTTGCGTACGGACACCACGGGCTCGCCGGCCGTCCGCAGCACGAAGGTGGACGAGCCTCCGCCGTCGAGGTTCAGCGCGTCGCGTGCGCCCGCGCGCCGGAGGAGAAGGGCCAGGTCCGCGAGCGTCGCGCCATGGCTGACGGGCGAGCGGCCGTCCACGACGAGGAGGTACAGGCGCCGGCCGTTCGCGCTCAGGCCCGCGGCCGTGCGGGCGG
>NZ_JBHLZP010000511.1:0-5622 GCF_042429965.1 Actinoallomurus acaciae | reverse complement strand
GCCAGCAGCGCGGCCACCGCGTCCGGGTCGGCCTCGGCGAGCCGCCGTACGGTGTCGATGCCCAGTGCGGCGAGCCGCCGGGCGGTCTTGCGCCCGATGCTCCACAGCGCGTCGGCCGGCCGGTCGCCGAGCACGTCGAGCCAGGTGTCGCCGGTCAGCCGGAAGATCCCGCCGGGCTTGCCGAAGCCGGTGGCGACCTTGGCCTGGAGCTTGTTCCCTCCGATCCCGACGCTGCAGCCGAGGCCGGTCGCCGCGTGGACGCGGCGGCGGATCTCGCGGGCGTCCGCCTCGGGATCGTCGGTGTCGACGGCCAGGAACGCCTCGTCCCAGCCGAGCACCTCGACGACCGCGCCGTACGCCCGCAGGACCGCCATCACCTCCGCGGACGCCGCCTCGTACACGGGCCGGTCGACCGGCAGGAACACCGCGCCGGGGCAGCGCCGCGCGGCCGTGCGAAGGGGTAGCCCGGAGTGCACGCCGAACACCCGCGCCTCGTAGGAGGCCGTGCTGACCACGCCGCGCTTGGCCGGGTCACCGTCGCCGCCGACGACGACCGGAAGGCCGCGCAGCTCCGGGCGGCGCAGCACCTCCACCGCGACCAGGAACTGGTCGAGGTCGACGTGCAACACCCACGGGGCCACACTCCATCTTCACCCGAGAGTGCCGACACTGACCTGCCACAGCCGCTCGGCCGCCTCCGGGTCCAGGGCGTGAGGCGCGACGCCGGTGCGGGTGCCGGGCCGATTGGGCTCGGCCTCCTCGCAGTCCTCGAAGTAGCGCCCGCTCACCCCGTCGAGCAGCGGGGAGGCCGCGACGAGCACGGACGTCGCGGCGCCCTGCTCGGGGGTCTTCCACTGCGCGCCGCCGCCACCCGACGCCCGGCGGAGCCGCTCGAGTTCCTCGTCGCTGACGTAACGCTGGAGGTTGGTGCGGATGCCGCCCGGCATCAGGGCGTTGACGGTGATGCCGTCGCCGGCCCAGCGCCGCGTCGCCTCCACCGCGAACAGGACGTTGGCCGTCTTGGACTGCCCGTACGCGGACCAGGGCTCGTACGGGCGCTCGCGGAAGTGGATGTCGTCGAAGACGACCGCCGACCGCAGGTGCGCGCTGGAGCTGACGGACACGACGCGCGCGCCCCCGGCGGCGGCGAGCGCCCCGTGCAGGCCGGTGGCCAGGGTGAAGTGGCCGAAGTGGTTCGTGGCGAACTGGAGCTCCCAGCCCTCCGGCGTGCGCGTCTCCGGCGCGGCCATCACGCCGGCGTTGTTCACGAGGATGTGCAGCGGGCCCTCCCAGGCGGCGGTGAAGCGCCGCACCGAGGTCTGGTCGGCGAGGTCGAGGGCGGCGACCAGGACCTGCTTGTTGCCGGTGGTCGCGATGATGTCCTCGGCGGTGTGCTCCCCGGCCTCGCGCCGGCGGACCGCGAGCGTGACCTCCGCTCCGGCGGCCGCCAGCGCCCGCGCGGTCTCCACGCCGATGCCGGACGCGCCGCCGGTGACGACGGCGCGGCGGCCGGTGAGGTCGACGCCGTCGAGGACCTCGGCGGCCGTGGAGGAGAAGCCGAAGGGCGTGGTGATGCGTGTCATGATCTTTCCATCTCCCCGGGTCCTGCGGTGTGCAGGTCCGGCCGGTAGGATGTGAACCGGAGGAACCTCCGTATGACTCCAACCCTAAGCGGAGGAGCCTCCATTTACAAACCCGCGTCACCTGAGGAGGAGCCGTGCCATCCACCGGCCCCCGACCGCTGCGCGCTGACGCCCAGCGCAACCGCGACCGCCTCCTCGACGCCGCCGCACGCGCCTTCACCCGGGCCGACGGTGCGGAGGTCACCCTCGACGCGATCGCCAAGGACGCGGGCGTCGGCATCGGCACGCTGTACCGGCACTTCCCCACCCGCGAGGCGCTCGTCGAGGCGACCTACCGCAAGGAGCTCGCACGCCTGTGCGACGCCACGACGGAACTGCTGGAGAGCCTGCCCGCCGATGAGGCCCTGCGCACCTGGATGGACCGTTTCGTCGACTACATGACCACCAAGCGCGGCATGGCCGACGCCCTGCGCGCCGTCATCGCCTCCGGCGGCAACCCGTTCTCCGAGAGCAAGGCCCGCCTGACGGAGGCCGTCACGACGCTCACCCGGGCCGGGGCCGCCGCCGGCCGGATCCGGCCCGACGTCGACGCCGCCGACGTGGTGGCGAGTCTCGGCGGCGTCTCCCTGATGGCCGCCGAACCCACCCAGCGCGAGCAGGCCGGCCGGATACTCGACCTGCTGATGGACGGCCTCCGCTACGGCGCGGCCGGTCCGTAGGGGCGCGGTCCGGCCTCCGCGGCCGGGCAGCGGAACGCCGAGGCCATGCGGCCACGACGCACGGAGAGTCCACGCCCCACGCGTCGGCGGGCAGGCCCGCGAGTACGGCGGTCGGCTCACGACGCCGCGCTCACCCGGCCGCCACGACGCGCTTGGGAGCGCGGGTGCGCCAGGCGAGCTCGACCGGCCGGGCGAGGAGGTCCACGTCCGCCTCTTCCAGGTCCAGCTCGACGCCGATGACCTTGTCGAAGCGCCGCAGCCCGGCGAGGGCCGGGTGCTCGGGCACCTTGGTTCTACGAGTGCGTCCTGGCCCCACTTTGGTCGCTGACCCCACCTCGCCGTCAGGGATGTCGGTTTGGGCGAGTTTTGGCCCCATCTGAGCGGTTGTGGGGTAGCAAGGGGGCGCAGAAGACCAAGGTCGAGTTGTTCGCGGCGATCCGGCGGGACTCCGGCCTGGAGGCCTTCTACTGCCGGCCAGGGCAACAAGGTGCTCACGAGAGAGGCGGCGTTGAGGGCGAGGTCGGCCGCAACCGCCTGGTCCCCATCCCATGCGTGGACTCGCTCGCCGGGCTGAACGCCTTGATCGATCAGTGGGATACCGAAGATGACCAGCGCAGGATCGGGTCCCGCGCCCGGACGGTCGGTGAATACTTCGCCATCGAACAGCCGCTGCCGGACGAGCCCTTCCCAATCGGCCGGGTGACCACCCGCGCGTCGACCGTCGCTCGCAGATCTGCGTGCGGATGAACCACTACTCGGTTCTGGTCAACTTCGAGGCCCTCCCCTCCATCCCATCCGCGCTGATCCACACCCTCGCGAAATGTGAATGGGTCGAGAACGGCCACCCCCGGTGCCTGATCGGCGACTCAGGGACTGACAAGTCACACCTGCTCATCGCGTTGGGCACCGAGGCCGCGATGGCCGGTTGCCGCGTGAAGTACGTCCTGACCGCCCGCCTGGTCGACGAACTCGTCGAGGCCGCCGATGACACGGTGCTCACCAAGACCATCGCCCGCTAAGTCAAGAGGCGGTCGACCCTACGGCGTGCGGCTGGTCATTGCACCAGCTGGACGTGTGGGTGGTCGTGTGATGTTGGGCAGATGCGGACAATCTGGTTATAGCCGCGTCCGATCTGAATCTGACTCGGTTGCGCCAGGTACGCAGGGCTGGAACTGGAGATGCCGGCGGCCTGGTCCTCATACGGGATCCAGCTGTCAGCGTCGCTGTCCCACTCGAACCCGGCGATCGTCAGCAGCGGCTCTGTCGGCGTGCCACAGACAGGACACGGCTGATCGTAGGGGTCGGTAAGACCCCAGCGGATCAAGCCACCCACCTTCCAGCCGGGAGCGACGGACAACTCGGCCAGGTAGAACTCCTGCGGGGCGGGCGCGTAGGAGCCGTCCGGAGCGGCGCCGGCCGCCTGCCACGTGTTCCAATCCTCCATCCGCTCCTGCAACTCCTCGCTCAACTCCAGGAGGGCGGGATACTCGGTCACCTGCTCCGGGTCGATCAGGCACGGCTCCGGCACGTAGCCCTCGAACTGCACCGCGGGCGGTTCCGGGCATGCGGTGAGGATGTCGGTGACCTCGTCCGCAGAACGCCAGAACAGCGCGGTCCTGGGCACGTACTCCTCCGGAGGGTGGTCGAAGGGGCACCACAGCACCTGGAGCAGGTCCAGCCCTGCGGGCACGGGCAAACCGGGCACGTCACGCACGTACAGTTGCGCGACCGGCAGCATCGCCATCGAACCCTCATACGGTTGGGCGACCGGCGGCTTCGTTATCGGAACGTCGGGCAGGGGATGGATCCGGCGGAGGGTCTCCCGCTCCTGCGTGGTCATGCTCCTGCCATACGCGGCAGCACGGATCCGTCGTTCCAGCCTCACGTCCGCCAGGGACATGGCCGGGTTCAGCCCGTCCAGTTCATGGGGGCCGTCGCAGTGCGGCCACGGCTCGGCGGCCGGCCACAACAGCGGCCCACCGACCGAACTGTCCTGCGGCGAAGGGCTCCCGGGGCGGGGATGCAGCCGAATCGCGGTGCGGGCCAACGGTGCCAGAGCAGGGAACACGGCTGCGACGTCGACCGGCCGCGGCGGAGTGGTGCGAGTCAATGCGAACCTTCGAAGACACAGAGGTGTTCGACTCCTGTGACGACGGCGCCGGTCACAGGCCCGAAGCCCGAGCCTAGCCAAGGCAGGTACCGCACCGCGCGCGGGATGACACCCGTACGAGCCGCTTGGACATCGTCGCCTCACCGACGAGGAACGCCCGCGCGATCTCGGCGGTCGTCAGCCCGGCCAGGGTGCGCAGCGTGAGCGCGACCTGCGCCTCGGGCGCCAGCGCGGGATGACAGCAGGTGAACATCAGGCGCAGCCGGTCGTCGGTGTCGGCTTCGGCTTCGCCGGGCTCGGCCGGGGACGGGGCGGCGGCCTCCCGGCGCCGACCGCCTCACGGCGCAACCGGTCGATGGCGCGGTTGCGCGCGGTGGTGGTCAGCCACGCGCCGGGCCGCCGGGGAACCCGTCGCGCGGCCGGCGCCGCCGGGCGAGCGCGAAGGCGTCCTGCGCGCACTCTTCGGCGAGATCCCAGTCGCCGGTGACCCGGATCAGGGTCGCGACGACCTGACCCCACTCATCGCGGAACGCCTGGTCGACGGCGGCCTCGACCTCGGTCGTCACGGCCGGCGGACGGGCCGGTGCCCGATGGTCGCGTGGCCGGCGGCGATCTCCAGCGCCACGCGCATGCCGGTAAGGCAGGACCCGCCGATCCGCTCCTTCGTCTCGGCGAACGGCGCCACGGTGTCGCCGCGCACGACCCCCCGGCGCGGCACCTCCTCGCTCCAGGCGCCTCGGTCCTCTTCGGCGGGCTCGGACAACGGGTACTTCACGGAACCTCCTCAGGCCGTCTCACCCGTACGACGAACGGGAACCCTCGGAAGAGACCGGGCCGTGGTCATCGGGTCGATCCGGCGCGGTCGAGCAGCTCGTGAATCAGGCCGACGACCTCGTCGGGGCCGAACTCCATAGCGTTCTCGCCGACGCTGATCTCGAACGCGCACCGGCGCGGGTCCGGGAGCGAGCGCACGCGTGGGAAGAGCTGCACTCCCGTCTCGGCGAGCAGCGCGGCCCCGGCCCGCTCGACCGACTCCTTCGGCGCCGGCAGGTGGACGTGGAACAGGGGTGTCTGCGGCGGCTCCGGGCACGTACGGGCGGCGCCGTCGGCGTTGACGGCCGCGGCGATGGCGAGCGCGTGCTCGCGGAAGGCCGGCATGCGCGGCGGGATCGTGTCGAGGCCGGCCAGGGCGGTCAGCGCGAGCGGCCAC
>NZ_JBHLZP010000510.1:0-5642 GCF_042429965.1 Actinoallomurus acaciae | reverse complement strand
CGGAGCCCGCGCTCCTGGTCGCCGACCCGGCGCCGGACGGCGGGCCGTTGCCGCCCTTGCCGGTGGCGACCGCGTCGGGCCTCATCGGCGCGCTGGCCGCACTGAACCTCAGCCTTCTGTTCCGCCGTGAGACGGCGGACAGGAGGCGACCGTCGGCCCGCCACGGCTGACGGAACCGAACCCGTCGCGAGCGGTACCGGCCCGAACCGAGAGGACGGCCGGTGCCGGCCGTCGACCGGGCGTTCGGGGGCGGGCCATCCTGGGGCGCCTGCCCCCGAACGTGAGTCCGCCCGGAACCTTCGCCCCGCCGTACGGCGGGCGGGGGTTCCGGGCGGTCACTCAGCCGACGGCGTGGACCCCGCCGTCGACGTGCACGATCTCTCCGGTCGTCGCCGGGAACCAGTCCGACAGCAGGGCGACACACGCCTTGGCGGTGGGCTCGGGGTCGGCGACGTCCCAGCCGAGCGGCGCGCGCTCCGGCCACACGTCGGTGAACTCCTCGAAGCCGGGGATGCTCTTGGCCGCCATCGTCTTGAGCGGGCCGGCCGCCACGAGGTTGACCCGTACCTTGTCCGGGCCCAGGTACTTGGCGAGGTAGCGCGAGGTCGACTCCAGACCGGCCTTGGCGACGCCCATCCAGTCATAGACCGGCCAGGCCTGACCGGCGTCGAAGTCGAGGCCCACCACCGAGCCGCCGGACTTCATCAGCGGCAGGCAGGCGGCGGTGAGCGACTTGAGGGAGTACGCCGAGATCTGCACCGCGGTCGCCACGTCGCCCCACGGCGTGTTCATGAAGTTGCCGCCCATCGCGGTCTGCGGCGCGAAGGCGATCGAGTGGGCGACGCCGTCGATGCCGTCGACGTACGCGCTCACCTGGTCGGCCAGGCCGGCGAGGTGCTCGTCGTCGGTGACGTCGAGCTCGATCACCGGCGCGGCCTCGGGGAGCCGCTTGGCGATGCGCTCGACGAGCGACATGCGGCCGAAGCCGGTCAGCACGACCGTCGCGCCCTCCTGCTGCGCGAGGCGCGCGATGTGGAAGCCGATGGAGGCGTCCGTCAGGACGCCCGTGACGAGGATGCGCTTGCCGTCGAGAATGCCCATTCAGTGCCCCATTCCAAGACCGCCGTCGACCGGGATGACCGCCCCGGTGATGTAGGCGGCGTCGTCGCCGGCCAGGAACCGTACCGCCTTGGCGATCTCCGCCGGCTCGGCGATCCGGCCCAGCGGAATCTGCTTCTTGATCTCGGCCTGCCGGTCCTCGCCCAGGGCCGCCGTCATGTCGGTGGCGACGAATCCGGGTGCGACGACGTTGACGGTGATGCCGCGCGAGCCCAGTTCGCGGGCGAGGGACCGGGCGAAGCCGATCAGCCCGGCCTTGGAGGCGGCGTAGTTCGTCTGGCCTCCGGAGCCGAGCAGCCCGACCACCGACGAGACCAGGATGATGCGGCCCCTGCGCTTGCGCATCATTCCGCGCACCGCGCGCTTGGCGACGCGGTACGCCCCGGTCAGATTGGTGTCGAGCACGGAGGAGAATTCCTCCTCGCTCATCAGCGCGAGCAGGTTGTCGCGGGTGATGCCGGCGTTGGCCACCAGCACCTCGACGGGTCCCTGCTCCGCCTCGACCTTGCCGAACGCCGCGTCGACGTCCTCGGCGCTGGTGATGTCACAGCGCACGCCGAACAGGTCTTCGGGCGGCTCGCCGGAACGGTAGGTCACGGCGACGGCGTCCCCCGAGCCCTTGAGCTCGTGGGCGATGGCCAGCCCGATTCCCCGGTTACCACCGGTGACGAGGACTGAGCGAGTCATTCGGAAACCTCCAGTCGGGATCCTGGCGAGCCTATTGCGCTACCCACGGGTAGCACGAGCACGGCACAGCCAAGGGTGACCTGCCGCTCTTTGTAGGACGCGATAGGTTGCGACAGTGCGACAGATCGATCAGGAGTTCACCGCCCTGCCGTTGCGTGCGCTGGCCGACGCCGCGCTCTCCCGTGCCCGCGATCTCGGCGCCGAGCACGTCGACTTCCGCCTCGAGCGCGTCCGGCGCCAGACGTTGCGGCTGTCCGACGGCCGGCTGGAGACCGCGGCCGACGCCGACGACCTCGGTTTCGCCGTGCGCGTCGTCAGAGAGGGCACCTGGGGCTTCGCCTCGGGCATCGACCTGACACCGGACGCGGCCGTACACGTGGCCGAACAGGCCGTGGAGGTCGCCAAGGTCGCGGCGGCCATCAACCGCGAGCGCATCGAGCTCGCCCCCGAGCCGGTGCACGGCGAGCGGGTCTGGGTCTCCTCATACGAGGTCGACCCGTTCACCGTGCCGATCGCCGACAAGGTGGCGCTGCTGACCGACTGGAGCCGCCGGTTGCTCGCCGACGACCGCGTCGCCCACTCCGACGCCGCACTGCTCCAGGTGAAGGAGAACAAGTTCTACGCCGACGCCGCGGGCACGATGACCACGCAGCAGCGCGTGCGTTTGGCGCCCGTGGTGACCGCCGTGGGAGTCCACGAGAGCGGCTTCGACACGATGCGAAGCCTGGCCCCGCCCGCCGGACGCGGGTACGAGTACCTCACCGGCACGGTCTGGGACTGGGACGGCGAGCTGGCCCGCATCCCGGAGTACCTCGCCGAGAAGCTGGCCTCGCCGTCGGTCGAGGCGGGCGTGTACGACCTCGTCATCGACCCGTCCAACCTGTGGCTGACCATCCACGAGTCGATCGGGCACGCCACCGAGCTCGACCGCGCGCTGGGCTACGAGGCGGCCTACGCGGGCACCTCGTTCGCGACGCCGGACAAGCTCGGCAGCCTGCAGTACGGCTCCAAGGTGATGAACATCGTGGGCGACCGTACGGTCGAGCACGGCCTGTCGACCGTCGGCTACGACGACGAGGGCGTCGAGACGCAGAGCTGGGACATCGTCCGCGACGGGCGGTTCGTCGGCTACCAGACCGATCGGCGCATCGCGCACCTGACCGGGCGGGAGCGCTCGAACGGCTGCGCCTTCGCCGACTCCCCCTCCAGCATGCCGCTGCAGCGCATGGCGAACGTCTCGCTCCAGCCCGCGCCGGACGGGCCCTCCACCGAGGAACTGATCTCCGGCGTCGACCGCGGCATCTACGTCGTCGGCGACAAGAGCTGGTCGATCGACATGCAGCGCTACAACTTCCAGTTCACCGGCCAGCGCTTCTACAAGATCGAGAACGGCCGGCTGGCGGGCCAGCTCCGCGACGCGGCGTACCAAGCGGTGACCACCGACTTCTGGAACTCCATGGAGGCCGTGGGCGGTCCCCAGACCTACGTCCTCGGCGGGGCGTTCAACTGCGGCAAGGGCCAGCCGGGCCAGGTCGCGCCGGTGAGCCACGGCGCGCCGTCCGCCCTGTTCCGCGGCGTCAACATCCTCAATGCGGTCAAGGAGGCCGGCCAGTGAACACTCCTCAGGAGACTGTCGAGCGGGCGCTGGGGTTCTCCCGCACCGACGGCTGCATCGTGATCGCCGACGAGTCCAGCGGGGCCAACCTGCGCTGGGCCGGCAACACGCTCACCACCAACGGCGTCACCCGGTCCCGCCGGCTCACGGTCATCGCGATCGCGGGCGAGTCGACCGGCATGGTCTCGCGGGCCGGCGTCACGCCGGACCAGGTCGAGGACCTCGTACGCGCCGCGGAGCGCTCCGCCGAGGAGAGCGGCCCGGCGGAGGACGCCGCTCCGCTGATCGACGCCGCGCGGGCGGGCTCGGGCGGCGCGTGGGACGACGCTCCGGCCGAGACCTCGATCGGGGTGTTCGAGGGGTTCGCGCCGGCGCTCGGCGAGGCGTTCGCCGCGGCCCAGGACGACGAGCGGCTGCTGTACGGCTTCGCCTCACACGACATGAACTCCACCTTCCTCGGCACGTCCGCGGGGCTGCGGCTGCGCTTCGACGAGCCGACGGGCAAGGTCGAACTGAACGCCAAGACCCGGGACATGGCGCGGTCGGCGTGGGCGGGCACGGGCACCGCAGACTTCCGCGACGTGGACGTGGCGGGCATGACCGCCGACCTGAGCGCGCGGCTGACGTGGGGCGAACGCCGGATCGACCTGCCGGCGGGCCGCTACGAGACGCTGCTGCCTCCCGGGCCGGTCTCGGACCTGATGACGTACATGTACTGGTCGGCGGGCGCCCGCGACGCGCACGACGGCCGTACCGTGTTCAGCCGCCCCGGCGGCGGGACCCGTATCGGTGACACGCTGTCGGACCTGCCGGTGCGCCTCTACAGCGACCCGTCGGCGCCGGGCCTGGAGTGCGCGCCGTTCGTGGTCGCCCACGCCTCCAGCCGCGAGTCCTCGGTCTTCGACAACGGCCTGGCGCTGAACCCGGTCGACTGGATCTCCGGCGGAAGGCTGTCCGCGCTGCTGCAGACGCGCCAGTCCGCCGGGCTGACCGGCCAGCCCCTCACGCCCGGCGTCGACAACCTCCTCATGGAGGTCCCCGGCGCCACGGCGTCGCTGGAGGACATGGTCGCGAACACCCGCCGCGGGCTGCTGCTCACCTGCCTGTGGTACATCCGCGAGGTCGACCCGCAGTCGCTGCTGCTGACCGGCCTCACGCGCGACGGCGTCTACCTCGTGGAGGACGGCGAGGTCGTTGGCGAGGTGAACAACTTCCGCTTCAACGAGAGCCCGGTCGGCCTGCTGTCCCGGATCGCCGAGGCGGGCCGTACCGAGCGCGCCCTGAGCCGCGAGTGGTCGGACTACTTCACCCGTACGGCGATGCCGCCCCTGCGCGTGGCCGACTTCAACATGTCGACGGTGAGCAAGGCGAACTGAGCCCCGCCCGTGCCCCGGGGTCCGCCGGGGCACGGCCTGTCCCCTGCCCGCGTACGGGTCAGGTGTCCTCGAGCCGGAAGCCGACCTTGAGCCCCACCTGATAGTGCGCGACCTCGCCGTCGACGATCTGGCCGCGCACCTCCGTCACCTCGAACCAGTCCAGGTGACGCAGCGTCTGGCCGGCGCGCCGGATGGCGTTGCGGACGGCCGCGTCCACACTCTCCGGCGACGTCCCGACGATCTCGGTCACCCGGTACGTGCGCTCGGTCATGAGTCCTCCTTCGCCGGGCGGAGTGACCGCCGGGGTGCGTCTTTCGGCTCCCTCGCCCGCTCGGTCACGAGTCCTCCTCCACCGGAGGGCGTGACCACTGGGACGCGCCTTCTGATTCCCTCGCTCCGCTCGGTCATGGTGCCTCCCGTGCCGTGATAATGATCGGGTGATCGTGCTCCTTCCCCCGTGTCCTCGTGACCATGCGGCGACCCGCGGGCGCCGGTGATCCGGTGTTCCGTCACTCCGGCTACGCGGAGCTACAGGACCGCGCGCGGCAGGTGCTGGATCCGGCCGTGTTCGACTTCTTCGCGGGCGGCTCGGGCGATGAGAGCACGCTCGCGGCGAACCCGGCCGCCTGGGGGCGCGTCGCCCTGCGCCCGCACGTGCTGCGCGACGTCTCCTCGGTCGACACCCGCGTGCGTGTGCTCGGCCGCGAGCTGCCCGCTCCGGTGTGCGTGGCGCCGATGGGATATCAGGTCCTCGCCCATCCCGGCGGCGAGGTCGCCACGGCGCGTGGGGCCCGGCGGGCCGGCGCGCTGCTGACGGTGTCCTCGCGCAGCTCGCGGCGGATCGA
>NZ_JBHLZP010000509.1:0-5648 GCF_042429965.1 Actinoallomurus acaciae | reverse complement strand
ATTCGAATCCGCCGTTGGTCACCTTGTTGCCGGTCGAGGAGCACCCGCCACCGACCGGGTTCACCGTCCACGTGAAGCTCGTCGAGCCCGACGCGCCGGTGGTGTCCTGGGCGGTGACGGTCACCGTCGAGGTGCTCGCCGTGGTCGGCGTCCCCGAGATGACACCGGTCGAGGCGTTGATCGACAACCCGGCGGGCAGGCCCGAGGCGCTGTAGGTCAGTGTCTGGCCCGACGCCGAGTCGCTCGCCTGGATCTGCAGGCCGGCGGCCGTGCCGACGGTGCTCGTCTGGTTGCCGGGGTTGGTGACCGTGACGGTGTTCCCGCCGCTGGAGCCGCCGCCGAACGCGGTGACGCCGGCCGGCGTGCCCAGCCCGGTCGGTCCGTCGTAGCCGGCCGCCGCCTTGCAGAGGTACGTCGGGCTGCACGAGCCGTTGCTGCCGGAGGTCACGTCGTTCAGCGCACTGGTGTGGGCGTACGGGAAGGAGGACGGGTACGAGCCCGCGGCCGGCGCCCCGGCCAGCGCGTACACACCCGCGATGATCGGTGCCGACGCGCTCGTACCGCCGACGACCACCCAGCCGCCGACGCCGTACGTGTCGTACACCGCGAGGCCGGTGTTCGGGTCGGCGACCGCCGAGACGTCCGCGACGGTCCGCTTGGAGCAGCCGGTGTCGGTCTGCCACGTCGGCTTGGCGTCGTACGCGGAGCAGCCGGAGCCGGCGCCGCTCCAGGCGGTCTCGGTCCAGCCACGTGTGTTGGACGCACGCGACAGGCTGGTACCGCCGACCGCGGTGACGTAGCGGGACGCCGCCGGGTACTCCACGCCGTACCCGTCATCGCCCGACGACACTGTGATCGCCACGCCCGGGTGGTTGAAGTAGGACGAGTCGGAACTCGGGTCGGTGGAGTCCTCGCTGCCCCCGTAGCTGTTGGAGACGAACTTGGCGCCGAGGCTGACCGCGGTGTTGACCGCGGTGCCGAGGTCGTCCATGGACGGCTGGCTCGCCTCGACGAGCAGGATCTTGCAGCTCGGGCAGACGGCCGAGACCATGTCGAGGTCGAGCGACTCCTCCTCGGCCCACCCGGAGTCGGCGCTCGGGAGGCTGCTGCCGCCGGTCTCGTTGACCTTCTTGAAGCAGCCGTTGGCGGTGGTGCAGGCCGCCAGCCCGTACTGGGAACGGTACGTCGCCAGGTCGGACTCGGCGTTGGGGTCGTCGTACGCGTCGATGATCGCGACGGTCTGCCCCGAGCCGCCCGACGGCAGGGCGTAGGCGCTCTTCAGATCGGCGGCGCCCAGGCCCGAGGGAGCGACCTGCGGCTGAAGACCCTTGTGCGCCTGCACGTCGGTACGGACGAGCGAGAGGCAGGCCATCTCGTTCTCGTGCGTGGGGGTCGCGCAGGCGCGCTTGACCGGTGCGGCGGCCGTCTTCGCGGGTCCGGTCCGGGCCGGGGCGGCGGCGTGGGCGGGGGCGGGGGAGGTGGTGACGAGGGAGGCGGTGGCGAGCGCGACCGAGGCGAGCACGGTGAGTCCGGCACGTCTCATGCGACGCTTCGTCCGTCGAGCAAGGGCTGGGGGTGACATCCTGCTCCCTTTCTGGCGGGAGGCCGGGGCGCGAGGGGCGGGGGATTTCCGAATCGGTCGGAAGAAGCGCCCGGCGTGACACCACGGTCAGTGGTGCATGTCGCGGACGATAGGCATATGCCATATAGCGGTCAATATGCCTTTACTCTCTCTTGACCACTCCGTCCGGATCCGGACTGCTAGCACCGTTTCGCCCGATAACGTGTCGAAGATGGGCGATCTGGATCGATGGCGGCGAGAGCTCACCGAGCTTGGCCTGACCGGGTACGAGGCGAGGGTGTACCTGGCGCTGGTCAACCGCTCGCGCTACACGGCCGCCCAGGTCGCCCGAGAGTCGGGCGTGCCCCGCCAGCGAATCTACGACGTGCTGTCCGGCCTGACCGAGCGTGGTCTCGTACGGGCGCTGCCGGGTCAGGTGTCGCGCTACACCGCCGTCGATCCCGCGTCCGCGATCGAGCGGCTCCTGGCCGCGCACCGCGCGCAGTTCAGCCAGCTCGAACAGGCCACGGCCCGCCTGGTCGAGGCGCTCGTCCCCGCCTGGTCGCACGGCCGGGATGAGACCGACCCGCTCGACTACGTCGAGGTGCTCCGCGACCGCGAGATGCTGTCCGAACGGCTCGAGGAGATCCAGGCCGACGCGAAGAAGGAGATCCTCGCCATGGCCAAGCTGCCGTACCTCACCGGTGACGGCACCTCCGGCCTGGCCACCATCCGGCGGCTGACCAAGGCCGGTGGGACCGTCCGCTGCATCTACGAGGGCGACGCGCTGGTGCGCTCGGAGATGCTGGCCGACATCCGGCGCTACGCCGCGGCGGGGGAGCACGCCCGGATCGCCTCTTCCGTCCCGATGCGCATGTGGATCGTGGACGGCGCGCGCGTGGTCATGTCGCTGCGCGATCCGGTCGCCGACTCCTCCTCCACGACCAACGTCCTGATCGAGCACCCGGCGCTCGCCCAGTGCCTGGGCTACGCCTTCGAGGCGATCTGGGAGGGAGCGTCGCCCGTGTGACCGCCTGACGGCGTGGGCGCTGCTACGGTGCGAGGGTGAGCGCGTCGCAGCCGGTCCGGGGCACCCGGGTCCGCGGAACACGGCAGGCGGAGGCACTGGCCTCCGCCCTCGAAGGCCTCGCCGGATTCCGCAGCGCCCAGGACATCCACGCCGAGCTCCGCCGCCGCGGCGAACGCATCGGCCTGACGACGGTGTACCGGCACCTGATGGTGCTGAGCCAGGACGGCGCGGTCGACACCATCCGCGACGAGGACGGCGAGACGCTCTATCGCCGCTGCGAGACCAGCGAACACCACCACCACGTGACGTGCCGATCCTGCGGGCGGAGCGTGGAGGTGGAGGGCCGCGCGGTCGAACACTGGGCCGACCGTGTCGCGGCGGAGGCAGGCTTCGTCGACGTGGACCACACCGTGGAGATCTTCGGCCGCTGCCCGGCCTGCGCCGCGGAGTGAGGGCCCGGCCTTCCTGCCGTCGCGTTTCCTTGAAGGGCGCCGCTGAGGGTGCCGCTGAAGGGCGCTGCGTCCGTCCGGCGGCTCTGGGCGTAAGGGTTGTGTGCCGTGGTGCCCACGGAACGCCGGAAAGCATGAAAACGATTTTCACTATCGGTAGAGTTCTCTCGGCGGTTGTCCACAGCAGGCGGTCACCGCTATCCCGTCTGCCGTGTCACTGTCACGCTAAGTAGCAACTCGATCCACGCTCCGTCAGTGAAGGTGCTGTACGGGGCGCGGTGTCGGCGCCGGCGGCCTGTCGGCGCCCGTTCGTCCTGGGAGGGACCGTGAAGATCGCTTTTGTCGGTAAGGGCGGCAGCGGAAAGACGACGTTGTCCTCGCTGTTCGTCCGGCATCTGGTGGCCACGGGCGCGCCGGTGGTCGCGATCGACGCCGACATCAACCAGCACCTCGGGGTCGCGCTGGGCATGTCGGAGGAGGCGGCGGCCGCGATCCCGGCGATGGGGGAGCACCTGCCGGAGATCAAGACGTACCTGCGCGGAGCCAACCCGCGCATCGCCTCCGCGGCGTCCATGGTGAAGACCACTCCGCCCGGCGCCGGCTCACGCCTGCTCCGGCTGGGCGGCGACGATCCCATTCACGCCGAGCTGTCCACCGAGGTCGCCGGGGCCAGGCTCATGGTCACCGGGCCGTTCACCGACGATGACCTCGGCGTCGCGTGCTACCACTCCAAGACCGGTGCCGTCGAGCTGTACCTCAACCACCTGGTCGACGGCGCGGGCGAATACGCGGTGGTCGACTGTACGGCGGGCGCCGAGTCCTTCGCCTCGGGCATGTTCACCCGCTTCGACCTGACGTTCCTCGTCGCCGAGCCGACCAGGAAGGGCGTCTCCGTCTACCGCCAGTGGGTCGACTACGCCGCGGACTACGACGTCACCCTGCGCGTCATCGGCAACAAGGTGCACGACGCCGACGACGTGGCGTTCCTCCGCGACAGCGTCGGCGACGCGCTGCTGTGCTGCGTGGGCCAGTCCGCCGCCGTACGGGCGATGGAGCAGGGCCGCCCCATGGACATCTCCGACCTCTCCCCGGACGACCGCTCGGCGCTGGCGACGCTCCAGGCCGCCGTCGACGGCCGGGTGAAGGACTGGGACAAGTTCACCCGCCAGGCCGTCGAGTTCCACGTGAAGAACGCCCGGGCCTGGGCCAACGCCGCGATCGGCGAAGACCTGGAGGCCCAGATCGACCCCGGCTTCGTGCTGAGCCCATCGCACGTCTCCGCTCCCGCGACGGCGGCCCACCTCTGACGGGCGGGTGCCCCGCGCTCGCGAACGGTGGTGCCCGGACGCCGCGAGGGCGGTCCGGGCACCCGGGAGTGAGGTTCCCTCAGCAGTCGACGAGTTCGGGCTTTTGGTTGAGGATCTGCTCGCGTGCGGTGACGAAGTCGTCGTAGGCCTGCCGGGCGCTCGGCCGGAAGGCCGCGACCCGGTGACAGTTCTGGAACGCGAGGCGCACGTCGAAGCGCCGCTCGATCGCCGAGCGCATGGCGTCGCTGGCCATCATCCGCAGGAGCTGCCCACGGGCGGTCTCGTCGGGCGGCGGGGTCTGGTTGTCGGTGAAGTCGGCCTCGCCGACCTGAAGCTCGTCGATCAGACCGGTGACGACCTTCCAGGCGTAGGGCAAGGAGTCTCGAACGCAGTCGAGGAACGCGGCGTCATCGACGTCACCACGTTGAGCCTGCTGAACGAGCTGCGGGGACACGGTCAACGACATGGAGTCTCCTGTCGGGTCGGCCACGCTTTTCGGGAACGGTTTTCATCTTCCATAGGCACACGAGAGAAATCAACCGCCTGAGCCGTCCGATCACGGCCGCCCTCTGTGACCACCCACACACGGGACACCGATAGGCCCCGCCGAAAACCCACCCCCGCCGACGGCCCCCTCCACGAAAACGCGAGCACCCCGCAGCCGGAGAAACGAAGCGCACGGTCGCCACCCGCACACGCTTCCGGATTGCGCCCACGCCACCCAATGACGAGCAAACCCCCATCACACCCGACCGTCCCTTTCGGGGGTGTGAAGGGTGCCGTCGCCTTTCCGCGCGTTGCTGGGTTTCGGCACCCCGCCCAGTGGTGGGCGAACCGTCATCGCGCCCGACCGCCCGCCTTCGGGAGATGTGAAGGGGAGCGTCGTCTCTCTGCGCGCGGCTACCGGGTGTCGGTCTCGACCGTCCAATGGTGGGTGGACGGTCACCTCGCCCGGTCGTCCGCCTTCGCGAGGCGTTAAGTGGGTCGTCGTCTCCCGCACAAGCTTCCGGGTTCTCGTTGTGAGCGTCCCGTGGCGCGCGGCACGCTTGCCGCAATCGGGATGGCCGATTACGCGCGACCGGCCGAACCCGGCCACGGTGCATCGGGTCCTGACCAGTTTCCGGCTCCACCGCCTGGCCTCGATGGATCGCGCGTCATTCGGCTCTATGAGCGCGCCGCACCGGGCGAGTCCGTGCATGTAGGTGTCAAGGCCCGCACGCTCGGCTGCGCCTTTCAGTTTGCGGGGCCTCGCGCGCACCGGCCCGCTGACGCGCAGGGCGGCGCGGCGCGGTCGGCGCCGG
>NZ_JBHLZP010000508.1:0-5658 GCF_042429965.1 Actinoallomurus acaciae | reverse complement strand
GGGCCGCGACGCTGCTCGGCGCGGGCAGGGCCCTGCGCGGGGTCTCCGTGGCGGGCGACCCGGACGTCGCCCGTGTCGCCCGCCGGGCGGCGGAGCTGATCGGCGAGGTGGCGTACGCGTCGGCCTTCGAACGCGGCGCGACGATGCCCCGCGAAGAGGCGCTCGGGTTCGTCGGCGCTTGACGGGCCGATGGGACGAAACAGGCCTTCTGCGTTTGATGAGGCCTGAGTTCTCATTAGTTATGACAAAAGGGCTGACCGCCATTATGGCGATCAACCCTTTTCGCTGTAGTCCCGACCGGATTTGAACCGGCGTTACCGCCTTGAGAGGGCGGCGTCCTAGGCCACTAGACGACGGGACCTCAACCCGCCCGCTTAGTCTCCCTTGCGGGCGACGCCCAGCTTAGCGGACGTTCTCCCGTTGTACGAACCGGGATCTTCGAGGCGCCGATCCCGCAGATCGAAATCCGCGTTCATCGGCGGGAAAAGCATACCGAGCCGGGGCGACGACAGCCAACCGGAGACACCTCCGCCCCCCAGATCACACTAATACCGCAGGTCGGCGAGGACGCCGTAGTGATCGGAGGCAACGACGCCGTCGACCGGGTCGGCGCCGATGACCTCGCAGTGGACCGGATGGCCGGCGCCGCCGCGCCGAGGCCAGGCGGACAGGATGTGGTCGATCCGCCGGTCGGGCCACAGGACCGGGGCCGCCCAGGGGTTGGCCCGGGCCCAGGTGTGGCCCGGCCCGCCGGTGCCGGCGGTGTCCCACGCGTCGTAGCAGACCAGGTCCGGCGCTGCCGTCGCGGCCTTGCCGGTCAGCATGCGGATCTCGTCGCTGTCGGGGTCGGCGTTGAAGTCGCCGCACACGATCGTCGGATGGCTCCGGCGCTGGAGTTCGGCGACGAACGCGCTCAGCGCACGTACCTGCTCCTGCCGTACGGCGCTGTGCTCCAGCTGCCAGGTCAGCGCCACCGTGAAGAGATGAACGGGACCGCGCGGCCCGGCGATCTCGGTGAAGACGACGCCGCCCTCGGCGTCCTGCGGGCCGGGCAGGCGACGCCACTCGTGCCGCTCGATCGGCCAGCGGGACAGCACGGCCAGACCCCCGCCCGCGAAGACGTGGTGCGGCGCCCCGAGCCGCTCCGCCTGGCCCTCCCACGCCTCGACGAGGGCGACGACGTCCGGGTCGTGGCGTGCCAGCGTGGCCTTGATCGCGGTCTCCCGGCGTTCCCAGGGCCCGAACCGCGCCCAGACGTTCCATGTGACCAGACGCAGGGTGGTCGTGATGAGCGGTCCGTACGGCTCCGCGATGTCATACGTCATCGCACCGCTCTACCACGTTCTGAGCCATCGGCCGCGCCGATCGCCCTAGGCCTCCTGCGGCCAGCGGTGCTGGACGTGGAGGGCGATGAGCGCGGCGTGCGACAGCGGGGTGGACGGGTCGGCCACGTCGCCGTTGGTCGTGTAGTCGAGCAGGACGACGTCGCCGTCGGCGGCCATGGCGCGGAGGCGGTCGACCAGGTCGGCCGTCCTGTGCTCCAGCACCCAGCGGTAGGCCGGCAGGTAGATGCGGCGCCGGGCCGTCTCGTACGGCAGCAGTGTCTCGCCGTCGAGCCCGTCGCGGTGGCCGTGGACCGGGCCGTACCGGCGCACGGTGCGCTTCAGGCCGCGCATGCGCGTGTTGTCGAGGACGGCGGGGTCGACGTCCGCGGTGCCGAAGACCTTCAGCGCCTGCCAGATGCCCTCGACCGACTGCGCGGTGACTCCGGGCGAGCGCGGCACCGGGATGCCGCCGTGCGGGTAGAACGGGCTGAGCCGCACCCAGGGCTCCTCGGCCCGCGAGGTCACGTCGATGACGCGCGCCGCCGGATGCGCCTCGGCTAGCCGGGCCGCCGAACGGCGGCGGCTCGCGACCTGGATCGGCATGCCGGACCCCTCTCCCCTGTGTGCGGGTCCAGCATGGCCGACGGCACCGACGGTTTCAGCGGCGTACCTGGATCAGGCCGTGGGCGCCGCCCGTGCGCCAGTCGCCGCCGGACGCCTCGAGCGAGGACAACGTCGCGGCGTCGAGTCCCGTCACGACGTCGGACTTCAGCGTGCGCAGCGCGGCCACCGGTCCGGGGAAGTACGCGGTGACCTCCGCGAACGGCGTCGTGGGCGGCCAGGCGCGGTCGCCGACGAGGCGCCGGTAGTTCAGGTCGCCCTTCATGATCGTGAGGGTGAGGTCGCCGAACTCCTCGGCCAGGTCGGCGGGCATGTGGTGGTACGACCACGGCGCGCAGGAGAACGCGTGGGCGCGGAGGCGGAGGCGTCCCGTGCCGATCGCCTCGGACAGCCTCCGCTCGACGGCGGCCGCCTCGCCGTCCGCGGCGGCGAGGCGGCGCAGGCAGGCGACCAGGTCGGCCGTTGTCGCGTCGGAGACGTAGTACGGATGCGGCTTCAGGTGCAGCGTCACCGTCGCGGCCAGGCCGGTGCGGAGCAGGTGGTCGATCAGCAGCAGGTCCGCCAGCAGCTCCCGGCCGGCGTTGTCCGCGACGACGCCCACGTGGTTCGGGCCGCCCGCGTCGAGCGCCGACCACACCAGGGCGCCGTCGTCGGCCACCAGGCCGCCGGAGGCGTCCGGCCCTCCCGCGGCCCCGAACAGGAAGCCAAGGTCGGCCTGGTTGCCCCACAGCGAGGCCGGCAGGAGCGCCTGCCGCTCCCCGGCGGCGGGCACGGCGACCGTCGCGTCGCGGAGTTCCGCGCTCTTCCAGTACTCGAACGGGTCGACCCAGAACCAGGGGCCGGGCGTGAAGAACCCCACCGCCTCCAGCAGCCGCCGGTAGAAGTACGACTCCCACCACAGGAAGGGCACGTCGGCCCACGGACGGCCGAAGTAGGCGGCGCCCCAGTGGTCCCAGCGGGCGCGGTCGGGTGCGCCCTCGCCGAGCGGCCGCATCGTGCCGGAGGCGATCTCCTCCAGCAGCGCGTCGAGCGCACGGCGCTGCTCCGGCCCGTACGGGTGCCGGTCGCGCACCTCGGTGATCAGCGTCGGGGTGCGCTCGCGCAACACCCGCCGGCCGTAGTCACCCGGACCGTTGCCGAGCGGCTCCGGCTCGCCGGACGGCGGGGCGAAGCCCCGCGACGGGGATTCCAGAGGGTCGCCCCCTGGGCCGACACCACGGGTCATGGCGAAGCCTCTCTCAGTCCGGCCGTGGCCGCCCGGGCCATTGCCGAGCGGCTCCGGCTCGCCGGGCGGCTCCGGCTCGCCGGGCGCGACGGGGGTTCCAGGGGGCATCCCCTGGGACGACACCACGAGCCATGGCGAAGCCTCCCTCAGGGGAGGCGAGCGGCGAAGGCCGCGTCCGGCAAGGGCACCGCCACCTCCCGTCGTTCGCGGCGAACGTTACCGTGAGCCGCCGTTCAGCACCCGGTCGAGGCTGATCGGCAGGTGCCGGTGACGTACGCCGGTCGCGTGCCAGACGGCGTTGGCGATGGCGGCGGCGCCGCCGACGATGCCGATCTCGCCCAGGCCCTTGATCCCCGAGGGGTTGTAGGTGTCGTGGTCCTCGACCCAGTCGGCCTCGATGGCGGGAACGTCGGCGTGGGCCGCCACGTGGTAGCCCGCGAGGTCGCCGTTGGCCAGGCCGCCGGAGACGTCGTCGCGCGCGCCCTCCTCGTGCAGCGCCATCGACAGCCCCCACGTCATGCCGCCGACGAGCTGGCTGCGCGCGGTCAGCGGGTTGACGACCCGGCCCACCGCGAAGATCCCGAGCATGCGGCGCACGCGGACCTCGCCGCTGAGCGGGTCCACCGCGACCTCGGCGAACTGGGCGCCGTACCCGTGACTCTCGCGCTGCTCACGGGCGCCGAGCAGCTCGGTGGTGTCCGCGTCGGCCGTGATGCCCTCCGGCGGGACGTCGACGACGTCGGCCAGCTTCTTGCGCAGCGCGATCGCCGCCTCGCTGATCGCCCACGCCCAGGACGCGGTGCCCATCGAGCCGCCGGCGAGCCACGCGGGGCCGAAGTCGCTGTCCGCGATCTGTATCCGTACCGACTCCGGGGGCGTCTCCAGGGCGTCGGCGGCGATCTGGCTGAGCGCCGTACGGGCGCCGGTGCCGATGTCGGCGGCGGTGACCCGTACGGTGAACGTGCCGTCCGCCTCGGCGGTGATGGCGGCCGTCGACGGCCCGACCCCGGCCGAGTGCGCGGACGACGCCACGCCGGTGCCGAGGAGCCAGCGCCCGTCCCGGCGGACGCCCGGACGCGGGTCGCGGTCCGCCCACCCGAAGCGACGCGCGCCCTCTTCGAGGCAGGCGACCAGGTTTCGGCTGCTGAAGGGCAGCCCGGACACCGGGCCGACCTCGGGTTCGTTGCGGAGCCGGAGCGCGATCGGATCCAGCCCCGCCTCGGCGGCGAGCTCGTCCATCGCCGACTCGACCGCGAAGGACCCGGGAGCCCAGCCGGGCGCGCGCATGAACGCCGGCGTCGGCATGTCGAGCGGGACCACTCTGGTGCGCAGGCGGAACGCGTCCGCGGCGTACAGGATCCGGCTGTGCCGCGTGGACTGCTCGGCGTACTCGTGCACGGTCGAGGTGGCCGACGCGGTCTCGTGCTCGATCACCCGCAGGCGCCCGTCGCCGTCCGCGCCGAGCCGTACGCGCTGCGCGGTCGCGGGCCTGAACCCGACCAGGGAGAACATCTGCCGGCGGGTGAGCAACACCCGGACCGGCCGGTGGAGCACGGTGGTGGCCATCACCGCGAGCACGGTGTGCGGAAGCCGCAGGCCCTTGGAGCCGAAGCCGCCGCCGACGTGCTCCGACCGCACCCGTACCGTGTCGACGTCGAGGGAGAACAGGGTGGCCAGGACCTGGGCGACCGCGTAGGAGCCCTGGTTGGAGTCGACCACCTCCAGGCGGCCGTTCTCCCAGCGCGCCATGGAGGCGTGGGGCTCCATGGCGTTGTGGAACTCCTCGGGCGTGGTGTACTCACCGTCCACCACCACGGCCGAGGCGGCCAGCTCGGCGTCGGGGTCGCCCTGGTCGACGTCGGGCATGGCGAGGGGGCTCGGCGCCGTCGCCCGCAGGCCGGGGTGGTCGGCCCGGAAGGCGGTGTCGTGCGGCTCCTCGTCGTAGGTGATGACGAGGGCGTCGGCGCCCGCCCTGGCCTGCTCCTGGGTCTCGGCGACCACGAGCGCGACCGGCCAGCCGACGTGCGGCACCCGGTCGTCCTGCAGGACCTGGAGGTTCGCGTCGGGGCCCATGAAGCCGGCGCCGGGCGTCAGGCGCAGCGCGTTGCCGTGGTGCAGGACGGCGAGCACGCCCGGCAACGCCAGCACGGCGTCCTCGTCGATGGAGCGGATCCGGCCGCGGGCCACGGTCGAGGTCACGAGCCATCCGTGGGCGAGCTCGGCGAAGGGGATGTCCCCGGCGTAACGGGCCTCCCCGGTGACCTTCACGCGGCCCTCTCGCCGGGTGTGCGGTGCGCCGGTCGCGGACGTACGGGGTGGCGCGGCGGGGGTGGTCATCGAGCGGCCTCCTGAAGCTCGGTGAGCGTCGAGACGACGAGATTCCGGATGAGCGGCACCTTGTACCCGTTGTGCGCCAGGGGCCGGGCCGCGGCCAGCTCGGCGTCGGCCGCCGGGCCGATCGCCTCCGGCGTGGCCGGGCCGCCGATC
>NZ_JBHLZP010000507.1:0-5663 GCF_042429965.1 Actinoallomurus acaciae | reverse complement strand
GGGCGCCGGGGCGCCGTCGCCGGAGGTCAGCCCTCGGCCAGAGCCGCCAGGTAGGAGCGCCGCGCCGCCTCGACGTGGGCGATCGCCCGGGCCTCGGCCGCACGCTCGTCGCCCGCGGCGATGGCCTCGTAGAGGCTGAGGTGCTCGGTCCAGGAGTGCGGCGCCCGGTGCCTGGCGGTCTGCTGGAACAGCCACTGTGCGCGGCGGAGCAGCGGGCCCACCACCAGGCTCAGGTACGCGTTGCCGGCCAGGTCGGCCACCGTGGTGTGGAAGGCGGTGTTGAGATCGGCGACATCCCCGAGCCGGCCCTCGTCCACGGCCAGGCCCGCGCACTCCAGGACCGCGCGGAGCCGGTCGGCGGTGTCGGGCGTCGCCTTGCGGGCCGACAGGCGCGCGCTGAGGCCCTCCAGGGCCACGCGCACGTCGAAGAGCTCCTCGGCCTCGTCCGGGGACAGCCTCGCCACGGCGGCGCCTCGCCGCGGCGTCACCTCGACGAACCCTTCGGCGGCGAGCACCCGGATCGCCTCGCGCACCGGGTTGCGGGAGACGCCGAGCCGCACGGCCAGCCGGTCCTCGACCAGACGCTCGCCGGGCATGAACTCGCCCTGGAGGATCAGGCGGCGCAGCTCCGCCGTGACCACGTCGCGGAGTGGGCGGTGGTTGGAGCCCAGGGTGTTGTCGGCCATCGGCGACCAACCCTAAGTCACCGAAGGACGCCGTGCCCGGCCGGATCGTGTCCGCGGGGCCCGGGGACACGCGACGGCGGCCCGTCAGGGCACATCACCGGCGAATCCACCGAATCATCCCCTCAGGTGGGCCACTGAAATATCATCTACGCCCTAAACTGGCAGTAAAGCCCAGGACTCGCTCATTTCGGTAAAACGCGACATGATCGGTGGTGAGCTCCATCGTAGGGAGGAGACTGAACCAACCTACGGTGGGATACGTGCGTCCTAAGAGTTGCCTATGGTGTCTATGGGTCATTCGATGAACGGGGCGAAACCGTGAACACGAACGTGAGTGGCATTCCGACGCCGCGCCGCCGGAGGTCGGCGGGCTGCGAGGTGGCCACCGCAGGGGCGCGCGCCGCGCGCCGGGCCGTGCGGCGTTGTCCTGGAGGGACACGGCGGGACATGACCGCCCGGGTCGTGCGCCGCGACGGCGCGTCGGCCGTGGTGGAGATCGTCGGCGAGATCGACGTGCACACCTCGCGGGAGTTGCGCGTCATCCTGCTCGCCCTGGCCGACGACGGCTGCACCCACATTGTGGCCGACTTCACCGGCGTGCGCTTCTGCGACGCCGCGGGTCTCGGCGCCCTCGTGGGCGTCAACAACCGCCTCGGCCGGGACGGCGGCTCGCTCCGCCTGGCCGGCGTGCGCCCGGCGCAGCGCCGCATCCTGCGGATCACCCGGCTCGACCAGCTCTTCCGCCCCTACGACGACGCCGACGAGGCCCTCACGACCTGACCGATCGCGAGAAGCCCGGCACGAGGAAAGGGCTGCGCGCGAAATCGGGCTGGACTGCTGTTTTCCGGCGGCCGACGTGCATTTCGTGCCCGCCTTCATGCGATCGCGCGGCCGGGTCCGGTGTGCGTTCAGGCGCCACGCGCGATACCGTCCGCCGTCGAGACCGAACAGCGCGGACGGTATCGACACACGCTGGGGACCTCGCATTAACGCGCTTGCGTGGCGGTGTTTCCTCGTGCGCATTAGAGTCATGCCGTTCGCGCATCATGGACACTGGGAGGTGGGAGCGGCCGTGGGCGGATCGGGCCCCCACCCGAGCGATTCCGCCGCCGGACTCTGCCCGGACACGCTGCCCGACGGGCTGCTCGTGGCCGACGCCGAGCGCCGCGTGGTCGTGTTCAACCGCGCGGCCGAACGCCTGACCGGCATCGGGCGGGCCGACGCGCTCGGCCGCGACTTCGCCGAGGTCCTGACGCTGTACGACGCCGACGGCCGCGACTGGTGGCGCTGCCTCGACCCGTACGCCGGCCTGGCCACCCGCACCCGCCACCCCGAGCGCCCGCTGCACCTGGCCGACGGCCCCGAGCTGCTCGTGACCGCGTCCTACACCCGTGCCGAGGACGGCAGCGTCGCCTCCTTCACCGTGGCCTTCCGCGACGCGATCCAGCGCGCCCGCCAGGAGCGCAACCGCGCCGACCTCGTCTCGACGGTCGCGCACGAGCTGCGCTCGCCACTGACCAGCGTCAAGGGCTTCACCGCGACGCTGCTCGCCAAGTGGCACCGGTTCAACGACGACCAGAAGCGCGTCATGCTCGAGACGGTCAACGCCGACGCCGACCGGGTGACCCGGCTGATCACCGAGCTGCTCGACGTGTCCCGCATCGAGGCCGGCCGGCTGGAGATGCGCCGCCAGGTCGTCGACGTGATCGAAGAGGTGCACAAGGTGGTCAAGGGGCGTGTGGTGGCGGGGGAGCCGGCCTCGCGCTTCAAGGTCGAGGTGCTGGGCGAGCTGCCCGAGATGTGGCTCGACCCCGACAAGATCGACCAGATCCTCGGCAACCTCGTCGAGAACGCCCTTCGGCACGGTGCTGGTACTGTCACCATTGTGGTGGAGCCGGACTCACGCAAGCAGGGAGCCGTCGTGTCCGTGCGCGATGAGGGCGATGGCATCCCGCCCGAGGCCGTGCCCCGGGTCTTCCGGCAGTTCTGGCGCGGTCACGGCCAGCCGCGCGGCGGCACCGGCCTCGGCCTCTACATCGTGAAGGGCCTCGTCGAGGCGCACGGTGGCGGCATCACCGTACGACGTGCGCCCGGCGGTGGCGCCGAGTTCCGATTTAGCCTGCCCGCCGGGGCTCCAGACTTCGCCTGAGAGCGCTCGCGCGGGCTTCCTGACGCTCCCCCCGGAGCCGCCACGAGCGGCCGGGGTGTGCTGGTTTTCCCAGATGACTCGAATCGCCGTTGGCTGGAGTTGCTCGAACCGATGTCCGCACCCAACAAGTCCTATGACCCGGTCGAGGTCACCGCGCTGCATCCGGATGAGGTGGCCCGCGTGCGCGCGGACGCGCTCGCCGCGATCGACGCCGCCTCGAGCCTGGAGGAGCTGAAGCAGGTACGCCTGGCCCACGCCGGCGACCGCTCGCCGCTCGCCCTCGCCAACCGGGAGATCGGCGCCCTGCCGCCGCACGCCAAGGCCGACGCCGGCAAGCGCGTCGGCGGCGCGCGCCGCGACGTCTCCGAGGCGCTCAAGCGCCGCCAGGCCGAGCTGGAGGACGAGCGCGACCAGCGGGTCCTCGTCGAGGAGGCCGTCGACGTCACGCTGCCCTGGGACCGCGCCCCGCGCGGCGCCCGGCACCCGTTGACCACGATCGCCGAGCGCATGACCGACGTCTTCGTCTCCATGGGCTTTGAGATCGTGGAGGGGCCGGAGGTCGAGGCCGAGTGGTTCAACTTCGACGCGCTGAACTTCCCGCCCGCGCACCCGGCACGGGAGATGCAGGACACCTTCTTCGTCGAGTCGGAGGAGTCCGGACTGGTCCTGCGGACGCACACCTCGCCGATGCAGATCCGCGCCCTGCTCGGCCGTGAGCTGCCGGTGTACGTCGTCTGCGCGGGCAAGACGTTCCGCACCGACGAGCTCGACGCGACGCACAGCCCGGTCTTCCACCAGATGGAGGGCATCGTCGTCGACGAGGGCATCACGATGGCCGACCTGCGCGGCGCCATCGGGGCGTTCGTCACCGGCATGTTCGGCGAGGGCCTGCGGACCCGGTTCCGCCCCTACTACTTCCCCTTCACCGAGCCGTCGGCCGAGGTCGACATGGAGTGCTTCGTCTGCCGCGGCGCGTCGGCCGAGCCGGGCGGCGAGCCCTGCCGCACGTGCCGGTCCGAGGGCTGGATCGAGCTGGGCGGCTGCGGCATGGTCAACCCGCGCGTGCTGGTCGCCTGCGGAATCGACCCGGAGCGCTACAGCGGCTGGGCGTTCGGGCTCGGCGTGGAGCGCACGCTGATGTTCCGGCAGGGCGTGGAGGACATGCACGACATGGTCGAGGGTGACGTCCGCTTCACCCGCGCCTTCGGAATGGAGATCTGATGCGCGTCCCGATTTCGTGGCTGCGGGAGTACGTCGAGCTGCCTCCGGAGGTCACCGCCCGCGACGTCGCGCGGAAGCTGATCGCGGCCGGTCTCGAGGTGGAGACCATCGACGAGCTCGGCGCGGACCTCACGGGCCCGATCGTCGTCGGCCGGGTACTCGCGATCGAGGAGCTGACGGGCTTCAAGAAGCCGATCCGCCACTGCCAGGTCGACGTCGGCGACCCCGAGCCGCAGAGCATCGTCTGCGGCGCGACCAACTTCGCCGAGGGCGACCTGATCGTCGCCATCCTGCCGGGCGGCGTGCTGCCCGGCGGCTTCCAGATCGGCGCGCGCAAGACGTACGGGCGGATGTCGGAGGGCATGATCTGCTCCGAGCGCGAGCTCGGCCTGGGCGAGGGGCACGAGGGCATCCTCGTGCTGCCCCCGGCGTACGGCGCCGAGCCCGGCCAGGACGCCATCGAACTGCTGCAGATGCGCGACGACGTCCTCGACATCGCCATCACGCCGGACCGCGGCTACACCGCCTCGATCCGCGGGGTCGCCCGCGAGACCGCGACGGCGTTCTCCGTGCCGTTCCGCGACCCGGCGGCCGACTCGCCGCCGGAGCAGGCCGAGGGCTCCTACCCGGCGTCCGTCGCGGACCCGGCGGTGTGCTCGCGCTACGTCCTGCGCGAGGTGCAGGGCCTCGACCCGGCGGCGCCGAGCCCGATCTGGCTGACGCGGCGCCTGCAGAAGTGCGGCGTGCGGTCGATCTCGCTGGCCGTCGACGTCACCAACTACCTGATGCTCGAACTGGGCCAGCCGCTGCACGCCTGGGACCGCGGCAAGCTCCAGGGCCCGATCGTCGTGCGCCGGGCGATGAGCGGCGAGCGGATGGAGACCCTCGACCACGTCGTACGCGACCTGGACGCCGAGGACATCCTCATCACCGACGAGTCCGGCCCGGTCAACATCGCGGGCGTCATGGGCGGCCTGACCACCGAGGTGGACGAGAAGTCCACCGACATCGTCATCGAGGCCGCGCACTTCTCCGCGGAGTCGATCGCCCGTACGGCGCGCCGGCACAAGCTGCACAGCGACTCCTCCTACCGCTTCGAGCGGGGCGTCGACCACGAGCTCCAGCGCCAGGCGGCGGACGCGGCCGTGCGCCTGCTCGCCGAACTCGGCGGCGCGCGGATCCTGCCGGGGGAGACGAACCTGCGGGCACCGGTCGAGCCGGTGACGATCACGATCCGCGCCGACCACCCCGACCGGGTCGCCGGCATGGACTACGGCCGTGACACGGTGATCCGCCGCCTGCGCGAGGTGGGCTGCGGGGTCTCCGGCGACGACGTGCTGACGGTCACCCCGCCGTCGTGGCGGCCCGACCTGCGCGACCCGAACGACCTCGCCGAAGAGGTCATCCGTCTCGAGGGGTATGAGAACATTCCGGCCCGCGCGCCGCGCTCGGTGGCCGGACGCGGTCTCACACCCGGCCAGCGTCTGCGGCGGCGCGTGGGCCGCGCCCTGGCCGCGTCCGGCGACGCCGAGGTGCTCGCCTACCCGTTCGCCTCCGAGAGCGACGGCGACTCCCTGCAACTGCCCGCCGACGACCCGCGGCGGCGC
>NZ_JBHLZP010000506.1:0-5696 GCF_042429965.1 Actinoallomurus acaciae | reverse complement strand
GTCGGCGGGAGCGCGGCGAGTTCACGTTCGGCCCAGGCGGTGAAGAGTCCCGGGGTGCCGGCCCGGTCGTGCGCCTTGCGCGTCACCTCATGTGCCGCGACGAGCGGGCCGGGTGAACCGGCGGCGGTGTAGGCGCCCCGCGCGACGTCCGCCAGGGCCATCACCTGTGCGGGCGGGGCCTTGTCGAACTCGCGCCAGCGCGCCTCGGTCAGCGCCAGCGAGCCGATGAGGACCGGGTCGCCGCCGAGCCGGGCGTGCTGGGCGCCACGGGCCAGCGCGCGGTAGGCGTCGCTGTCCTGGCGGGCCTGCACCAGCGCGCGGGCGTACAGCAGCTCACCGTAGGCGATCATCTGGTGGTCGCCGGTGCGGTGGAGTTCGCCGACGGCCTGGGCGACCGTCTTCAGTCCCTTCTTGACCTGGCCGTGGCGGCTCAGCCAGTGGCCGAGCCGGCATCGGCACACCAGGTGCCGCAGGTGGTCCCCGGCCTGGCGGTGGGCTTCGGCGGCCCACCGGAACCGGTTCTCGGCATCGTCGGCGTCGTCGTCGTCTGCGGAGATCAGCGCGGTGAGCTCGGTGTGCCGGGCGGCCAGGTGCGGTGGCGGCGCGCCGATGGCGTCCAGGCATCGGCGTGCCTCGGTGTGCTCCTCGCGCCGCTCGTGCCGTTCGGCCTGGTCCAGCAGTGACTCCGGTGGCGTTCCGGCCGGGATCGGCGCCGGCCGGGGCGGCTTGCGGGCGGTCGGTGTCAGCGGCAGGAAGCCGGTGACCGGTGCGGCGGCGAGCCGGGCGCGGATCCGGTCGCCCTGGTTCGTCGTGCCGTTGCGCCGGTCGAAGCGGGCGGCCAGCTCCCGGGCGGTGCCGTCCATCTCCTGGTGCAGCCGCGCCACGGTCCAGGTGAGGTCGGAGCCGGCCGCGCGGATGGTCTCCTCGCCCCGGCCCGCCTCGACCAGGCGCCGCAGCAGGACCGCTCCGGCCGTGGCGAACTCCATCTTGCCGTTCGGCCGGTTCAGCGTGGGGTAGCCGCCGAGGTGCTCGCGCAGCGCGGACAGCCCGGTGTCCTCGTTGCCGGTCAGCGCGCAGAACTCCACTTTCATGCCGCCGTACTCGAACCGGTAGACGTCCTGGTACATCGCCCGGCGGGCCCGGTGGAAGGCCTTCGCCGCCTCCTCGAAGCGGCCGGCGCGGGCCAGCGGCACCAGCATCAGGCACTGGATGGGCGCGGGCGGCTCGATGAAGGTGACCTCGCCGGCCAGCACCGGCCCGGCCATGGCCAGCGCGCGTTCGGCCGAGGCGTCGTCACCGCGCAGGACGAGCCGTTCGATCTCGGCCTCGAAGTCCCACACCGAGTCCGGGTTCGGGCCGCCGGCGGCCTTCCACTGCCGGTAGCAGCGTTCTTCCTCGGGCCAGTCACCGGCGAGCTGGGCGACCCAGCGGCGGGCGTCGTGGACCTTGCGCAGGTTGTGGCCCCCGGCGCGGAAGCGGCGCTCCATGTCCTCGAAGGCGCCGTAGATCTGGGCCAGGCCGATCTCGGGGAACTCCGCCATCGACTGGGCGATGTGGGCGTACCAGTCGCGCAGCGCGTAGTCGGCCTCCGGCCCGAACTCGCCGGGGCGCGCGTCGTACTCGCTCAGGCAGCGGGAGAACAGCGGAAACGCCTTGTCCCACTGCCGGCCGACGCTGTAGGCGTTGGCCAGGTCGCGGCGCGCGGCGAAGGCCAGCCGGTGCAGGCCGCCGGCGTCGGCGTGCCGCACCACGTCTTCCATCAGCGCGGTCTGCGCCTCGCCGTAGCTCATCTGCCGGGCCTGGTCGAGCATGGCGGCCAGTTCGGCCTCGGTCCGGCTCATCGGGTGCCTCCGGCGGTCATCGCCCAGTCGAGCAGGCCGAGGAAGGAGTGGTTGAGCAGCGCGCTGTCCTGCGGCCGCAGCGGATGGTGGCCGGACAGCAGCGCCTGGCCGTAGAGGGCCTGGACGCCGAGGCCGGCCAGTGACGGGTCGGGCGCCTCGGAGAGCCGCCGCACCACGGGGTTGCGCAGGTTGAGGATGAGCTGTGGCCGTTCGGCCGCGCCGGTGGTGTCCACGGCGCCGAGGACACCGGCCCACAGTTCGTTCGCGGCCGACCGGGCCGACCGCATCTCCTCCGCCCGCACCGCCGCGCGGCTCAGCAGGTACAGGGCGGGCAGCGAGGGCGGGTCGAAGGAGCGTGGCACGACCTCGCAGCCGAGTGCGTGGAGGGTGTCGGCGGCGAGGTGCAGGAACGGCCGCAGGCGGGTCTCCAGGTCCGGGTCCGGCGGCTCGAAGCAGGTGGTCAGCTCGGCGGGTTCCAGGCGGCGTACGGTGATCGCCGGGTCCAGCAGCGGCAGCCGCCGCATGATCTCGATGTCGTAGGCGTATCCGCCGTTGACCAGGCCGACGTTCTGTGCGCCGGCGACGGCGGCCAGTTCACGGAACTCATCGGATGTCGCGGTGTAGCGGACCACGGGGTGGCGCCGCCGGAACTCCGCGAGTGTCATCGGGCCGGTGGCGGTCTCCATCGGCCACCAGCGGTCCACCACGCGCAGCATCTCCACGTCGTGCAGCGCCAGCGCCTTGACGCCCAGGTGGTGGACGGCCAGGAACCGCTGGAGCCGGTCCGGCGCGGTGGCGGCGAGGCGCACCAGCCAGTCGCGTACCTGCGCGCCCAGCGCCTCGCGCGTGTCGGCGAGCAGGTCGTCCTCATACAGCGCCTCGCGGCCGGCGGTCGGCCGCAGCTCACCGGTGTCGACGACGCACCGGACGAAGAACGCCCATTCGGGGAGGAGTTCGCCCACGCTGTCGGACAGCAGCATCCGGCGCAGGTACACCCGGTGCCCGGATCGCGCGGCCGGGTTGGCGGCCATCGGCAGCACGAACGCCAGCCCGGTCAGCCCGGCCTCAGGGACGGCCAGGTCGATCACGTCGAACGGGGCGAAGCCGAACACGCGTTCGGCGTACTCGCGCAGCGCCGCGGCCCGTGCGGCCGGGGAGGGGTGTGCGCGCTGCCAGGGCAGGGTGCCGGAGTTCACCCGCCGGCCGGCGATGGAGATCTGCACCGGCAGCGCGTCCGCGTACCGGACCGCCAGGTCGCCCGCCGTCTCGCCGTCGAGCCAGTGTTCCATGCCGGGCCGTGGCCGGAGCGTCACCGTGGTGCCGGGCTCGGCCCGCTCCTGCGGGGCGGTCGCGACGCGGTACCGCCCGTCGGCCAGGCCGGTCCATTCGACCGTCGGGCCGCCTTGCGCGGAGCGGGTCAGCACGTGCACCTCGTCGGCCACCAGGAAGCAGGACAGCAGTCCGATGCCGAACTGGCCGAGGAACTCGTGCCGTGCCAGCCCCAGCTCGTCCCGTTTGGAGCTGCGGCCGATCGTGGCGAGCAGTTCGTGCACCTCACGCTCGGTCAGGCCGACGCCGCTGTCGCGTATCCGCAGCGTCCCGTCGCCGGTCGTGTCGGGCGTTTCGATCGCCACCAGGGCGGGCGCGTCCGGTTGTTCCTGGCGGCGGGCGGTGATCGCGTCGACCGCGTTCTGCAGGAGCTCTCGCAGGTACACCTGGGGGCTGGTGTACAGGTGGCGGCTGAGTAGATCGACCACGCCCCGAAGATCAACCTGGAAGGCCCGCTCCACGCCCCTGCCCCTCGCCCGTGTGCCCGTCCGGGAATGGTAGTGCCAGGGGATCATCGGGTGGGCCACCACCAAGATCCCTTAAATGGGACAATGCGGACATGCCTAGTCCGTTCGGCGGTGGGGTCCTGCGCAGCGTCGTCACGACCGTTCTCATCTTGTCGTGCGCCGTCGCCGCGGTGTCGTCCGTCGCCCTCCTCGTCGTGGCCGAGGCACCCGGCGGCGTCCGGGACCTGCGCGCCTACCAGGCCGCCGTGCGCTGCCCGGCGGCCCCCTCCGCGCCCGCCGACTGCCTCTGGACACAGGAGTTCACCGTCTCCGGCGTCCACCTGGCCCGCGGCAGGAACGACTCCTTCCGCACGTCCCTGACGGGCCCGGACGGCGCCAGGTGGACGCCGTCGTACACCTCCGGCGGCCCCCTGCTGTACGGCATCGGCGCGGGCGACCGGGTCACCGGCACCATCTGGCGCGGAATGCTCACCGAGATCGCCTCCGGGGAGGTGTCCCAGCGGACGACGGACGCCCCGGCCGACATGCGCGCCCAGATCATCGTCCTCGCGGTGGTCGTCATCCCGCCCGGCCTGCTCATGGCGGCGGCATGCGTGTGGCGGCTGTGCCGCCTGCGCGCCGCCCCGACACCGGGGATGGTCGCCACCATGGGCCTGGCCCTCGGATTGTTCTTCGGCTCGCTGCTGTGCCTGCTCCTGCTGGGCGACCGGGCCGAGGACCTGTGGTGGACGGGCGGCGCCTGGCTGCTCATGGCCACGCTGTCGACCGTCGTGGCCCGCGTCTACGTCGGCCAGAAGCACGCCGCGGCGGGCTGAGACCCTCCCCGGCGGGTTCCGGCGGCCCGAAACACCGCCTGGTCATCGCGTGCGCAGGGCCCGCGGCGACCACGGACGTAGGCTGCAAGGATGGCCCTGAGGATCGGTGACGAATGGATCAGCAGCGACCGCTGCCCGCAGGTGGCCATGGCCATCCCCGGTGAGGGCTGGGTCCTGTCCTGGCGGCGCGGGGTGTGGACCAGGGACGAGGCGATCGGCGCGATGGTCCGCGCCGAGCACGGCGATCTGCGCACCGACCCGGCCGCGGCGGCCTCCTGACGGCTCACCGCCGGGACGTCCCGGTCAGGCGAAGCCCGCGTCGTGGGCGAGGAGCGCGATCTGGGTGCGGTTGTCCAGGCCGAGCTTGGTGAGGATGCTGGAGACGTGGGCCTTGACCGTCGTGATGCCCATGGCGAGTTCGGCGGCGATGTCGGCGTTGCTGCGGCCGCGGGCGATCGCGAGCGCCACCTCGTGCTCGCGGGGGGTGAGGGCGGCCAGCGCGGCGCGGGCCCGCTCATAGGCGCCGGTCTGGGTGACGGTACGGTCCATGAGCCGCCGCGTCACGCGCGGGGACAGGATCGGGTCTCCCGCGGCGACCCGGGTGACCGCCTCCACGATCTGCGCGGGCGAGGTGTCCTTGAGCAGGAACCCGCCGGCGCCGGCACGCAGCGCGTGCAGGATGTTCTCGTCGGTGTCGAAGGTGGTCAGCACGATCACCTGCGGGGGGTGGGCGCGAGCGCGCAGCCGCCGGGTGGCGGTGATGCCGTCCACGCGGGGCATCCGCAGGTCCATCAGGACGACGTCGGGGGCGTGGGCGTCGGTGGCGACGATGGCCTCCTGGCCATCGGCCGCCTCACCGACCACGGTGATCCCGGCGGCACCGTCCAGCATCATCGACAGTCCGGCACGGACCATGGCGTCATCGTCGACGAGCAGCACGCGGATCACGCCGGCCATGGTAGCCAGGCCTGCAGCCGGAACTCCCGGTCGGTGATCTGGTGGTCCAGCCGCCCGCCCGCCAGCCGGACCCGTTCGGTGAGCCCGACCAGGCCCAGCCCGCCGCCCGGCACGGCCGGGGCCGTCTCCGCCGCGGGGAGCGGGTTGCTGATGTCGATCAGCAGGCGCGTGCCGGGACCGCCGCGCACCAGCACCTCGACCGAACGGCCGGGGGCGTGCTTACGCGCGTTGGTCAGCCCCTCCTGCGTGACGCGGTAGGCGGCCCGGGCGGCGGCGGGCGGCAGCGC
>NZ_JBHLZP010000505.1:0-5730 GCF_042429965.1 Actinoallomurus acaciae | reverse complement strand
GACGGGTTCGGCGTCGGCCAGGCGGCGGCGGTCGCGGTGGCCAGCCTGCCGGGCTGTGACCTGCCGAGCGACGTGACCGAGACCCCGACCGCCACGGCGGTGGTGTCCCCGCCGGTGAGCGTGAACGGCGGCGTCGTGGCCGTCCCCCTCACCCAGCCGGGCCTCGGCCACGACATCGACGAGGCGATGGTCGCCCGCCTCGCGCGCCAGAGCCTGCGCATCCCGGCGTGACGCCCGCCGTGCCGTGCGTCACACTCCGGTGGTCCGGGCGGACCGGCGCAGGTACACGACCCAGGTCACCGCGGCGCAGAGCGCATAGAAGCCGATGAAGGCGACGTAGGCGCCGGTCCCGGACCCGTACGCGAGGAACGACTGCCGGAAGGCCAGGTTCACCAGGACGCCGCCGAACGCGCCGATGGCGCCGGCGATGCCGATCAGCGCGCCCGACAGGCGGCGCGCCTCCGTCTCCTCCGCGCACTTCGCCCGGAAGATCGCCGGGATCATCTTGTACGTCGAGCCGTTGCCGACGCCGCTGAGCACGAACAACAGCACGAACCCCACGATGAACAACGCCAGCGACCCCCGCGCCGAGGCGAGCAGGACGACGGCGGCGCCCAGCGCCATGGCGGTGAAGTTCCAGAACGTCACCCGCGCGCCGCCGATCCGGTCCGCCAGCCGCCCGCCCACCGGGCGGACGAGGGAGCCGAGCAGCGGCCCGAGGAACGTCAGGTACGCGGCCTTGACCGGCGTGGTGAAGTCGGCGGCGAACTGCACCTGGAGCACCTGGCCGAAGGCGAACCCGAAGCCGATGAACGACCCGAACGTGCCGATGTAGAGCAGCGAGACGATCCAGGTGTGCGCGTCCCGCGAGACGTCGCGCATGGCCCGCCGGTCGTTGCGGAGCCCGGGGAGGTTGTCCATCCACAGCGCCGCGCCGAGGGCGGCCAGGACGACGAGCGGGATGTAGACGCCCGCCACGAGACGCGGGTGCCCGGCGCCGGCCGTGGCCAGGACGGCCAGCCCCACGAGCTGTACCACGGCCACCCCGAGGTTGCCGCCGCCGGCGTTGACGCCCAGCGCCCAGCCCTTGAGCCGCTGGGGGTAGAAGGCGTTGATGTTCGCCATCGAGGAGGCGAAGTTGCCGCCGCCGACGCCCGCGACGGCGGCGACGACCAGCAGCGTGCCGTACGACACGCCGAGCCGGATGACGACGGCGGCGGCCACGGCGGGCACCAGCAGCAGGCCGGCGCTGATCATGGTCCAGTCGCGTCCGCCGAACCGGGCCACGGCGAAGGTGTACGGCAGGCGCAACGCCGCGCCGATCGCCGTGGGGACGGTGGTGAGCACGAACTTGCCCGCCGGGTCGATGTGGTACGCCGGGCCGAGGAACAGCACCAGGACCGACCACAGGCTCCAGACCGAGAAGCCGACGTGCTCGCTGAAGATGGACAGGACGAGGTTGCGCCGGGCGACCCTCGCCCCGGTCTCCGTCCAGAACGCCGAGTCCTCGGGGCGCCAGTCGGTGATCCGGCGTGGCGATGTCGTGGAAATGCGCCGCTCGACGGTGGTCATGGGAGCCTCCTGCGGGTCCGTAGGGCCGCCCAGGACGGTAGGAATCCGGCGTTTCCCTCTCGTATGAGGCGGGAGTCGGTGGTGCTACGTTCCGTGCACGCCGCGCCGCGTGCGGGTGTGAGATGGCGCACCGGGCCGCCGGGCCCGCGGTGAAGTGCTTGTGACGGCGCGGTAATACAGCGGACTTGGCGGCGAAACGCGCCGCTCGCAGGATCGGCGCATGCCGCGCACGGCCAGGAGCCGGGCAGGTGCCTCACTGAAGGCCCTGGTCACGCGTGAGCCCGCCGTAGCACCCCGGCAACGACGCCGACCTCGCCGCGAAACGCGCCCCGGATTAGCTCGGAGAACGACCATGTCGAGGAGGCCCGACCCCATGACCGAGCGAAGCGAGGGAATCAAAGAACCCGCCCGGCTGGTCACCCCCTCCGACGCAGGAGGGCCCGTGACCGAGCGAAGCGAGGGAATCCCAGAACACGCCCGGGTGATCGGCCCCTCCGACGCAGGAGGGCCTGTGACCGAGCGAAGCGAGGGAACCGAAAAACACGCCCCGGTGGTCACCCCCTCCGACGCAGGAGGGCCCGTGACCGGTCGTCTTGTCGTCGTCGGGCACGGCCCGGCCGCCCACCGTCTGATCGAGGCGGTCCGCGAGCGGGACACCGAGGGCCGCTGGCAGATCACCGTCGTGGGTGAGGAACCATGCCCGGCCTACGACCGGGTCGCGCTGACCTCCTACCTCACCGACGGCGCCGACCTCGCGTACCCCGCACACGACGACGGCGTGCGCGTCCGTACGGGAGAGCGGGTGAGCTCGATCGACCGTGCCGACCGCACGGTCACCACCGACGCCGGGGAGACGTTGCGCTACGACGCGCTGGTGCTGGCGACCGGCTCGGTGCCGTTCGTCCCGCCGGTGCCCGGGGCCGGCGCCGCCTTCGTGTACCGCACCATCGACGACCTGGACGCCCTGCGGGCACGGGCCGCGGGGCGTGCGAGCGGTGTCGTCGTCGGCGGCGGGCTCCTGGGCCTGGAGGCGGCCCGCGCCCTGCAGGGCCTCGGCCTGGACACGCACATCGTGGAGATGGCGCCCTGGCTGATGGCCCGCCAGCTCGACGAGGGCGGCGGGGCGATGCTGCGGCGCCACATCGAGGCGCTCGGCCTGCGGGTGCACACCGGCGTCATGCTGGAGCGCGTCGAGGCGGACGCGGTCCATCTCGCCGACGGCGCCGCCCTGCCGGCCGACGTCGTCGTCTTCTCCGCCGGCATCCGCCCTCGCGACGAGCTGGCCCGCGCCGCCGGGCTGGAGGTCGGCGAGCGCGGCGGCGTCGTGGTGGACGACGCCTGCCGTACCGGCGACCCGCGGATCTACGCGATCGGCGAGTGCGCGCTCGTGGGCGGGCAGGTCTACGGGCTGGTCGGCCCGTGCCTGTCGATGGCCGAGGTGGTCGCGGACGCGCTGTTCGGCGGGGCGGCCCGGTTCGCGGGCGCCGACACCTCCACGCAGCTCAAGCTCATGGGCGTCGACGTCGCGAGCTTCGGCGACCCGTCGGCCGACGCGCTGAACGTCAGCTACACCGACCCGGTCGCCGGGACGTACAAGCGGCTCGTCGTCAGCGACGACGCGGGGACCCTGCTGGGCGGTGTGCTCGTCGGCGACGCGTCGGCCTATCCCACCCTGCGCGCCTGCGTCGGCACGAGCCTGCCCGCGGCGCCCGACCGGCTCCTGTTCGGCGGCACCGAGGCCGTGGCCGGCGCGATGGCCGAAGAGACGACGGTGTGCAGCTGCAACGGCGTCAGCGCCGGCGCCATCCGGTCGGCGATCAACGATGGGGGCCTCACCGACCTGCCGATGGTGAAGGCGTGCACCCGGGCGGGCACCGGCTGCGGCAGCTGCGTCCCGCTGGTGAAGCGGATCCTCGACGAGGAGCTCACCCGCGCGGGCATTCCGGTGAGCCGGGCGCTGTGCGAGCACTTCGAGCACACCCGCGCCGAGCTGTTCGACATCGTCCGGGTGCGGGGCATCACGACGTTCAGCAGGCTCATCGCCGAGTACGGCCGGGGCCGCGGCTGCGACATCTGCAAGCCGGCCGTCGCCTCGATCCTGGCCAGCCTCGGCACCGGGCACATCCTCGACGGCGAACAGGCCGGCCTGCAGGACACCAACGACCAGTTCCTGGCGAACATGCAGAAGAACGGCACCTATTCGGTGGTGCCGCGCGTGCCCGGCGGGGAGATCACCCCGGAGAAGTTGATCATCATCGGCGAGGTGGCGCGCGAGTTCGGCCTCTACACGAAGATCACTGGGGCACAGCGGATCGACATGTTCGGGGCCCGTGTCGAACAGCTCCCCCAGATCTGGAAACGGCTGACCGACGCCGGGTTCGAGTCCGGGCACGCGTACGGCAAGGCGCTCCGTACGGTCAAGTCGTGCGTGGGCTCCACCTGGTGCCGCTACGGCGTGCAGGACTCGGTCGGCCTGGCGATCCGGCTGGAGCTGCGCTACCGGGGCCTGCGCGCCCCGCACAAGATCAAGTCGGCGGTGTCCGGATGCGCGCGGGAGTGCGCGGAGGCGCAGAGCAAGGACTTCGGCGTCATCGCCACCGAGAAGGGCTGGAACCTCTACCTCGCCGGGAACGGCGGGATGCGGCCGCGGCACGCCGAGCTGTTCGCCACGGACCTGGACACCGACACCCTGATCCGTTACGTCGACCGGTTCCTGATGTTCTACATCCGCACCGCGGACCGGCTCCAGCGCACCGCGTCGTGGCTGGAGAGCCTCGACGGCGGCATCGAGTACCTGCGGGACGTCATCGTCGCGGACCGGCTCGGCATCTGCGACTCGCTCGACGCCGCGATGGCCCGGCACGTGGAGGGCTACACCGACGAGTGGCGGGCGACGCTGGAGGACCCCGAGCGGCTGCGCCGCTTCGTGTCCTTCGTCAACGCGCCCCGCACGCCCGACCCGAGCATCGTCTTCGAACCCGAACGCGACCAGATCAAACCCGTCATACCGGAGGTGGTGTCCCCATGACCGAGCGGAGCGCGGGAATCGGAGGCACGGCCCCAGTGGGCACGCCCTCCGGCGGAGGAGGACTCATGACCGAGGTACTGGACCGTGCTCTCGTGTCCGCGCGCTGGGAGGTCGTCTGCGACTACGACGACCTGCCGCCCGAGGACGGCGTGTGCGCGCTCGTCGGCGGCGAGCAGGTGGCGCTCTTCCGCACCCACGAGGGACGGCTGTACGCGCTGTCCAACCGCGACCCGTTCAGCGGCGCGTACGTGCTCGCGCGGGGCATCGTCGGCTCGCGCGGCGGCGTGCCCACCGTCGCCTCCCCGATGTACAAGGAGGTCTTCGACCTGACCACGGGCCGCTGCCTGGACGATCCCGCGGTCCGGGTGCCGACGTACCGCGTGCGCGTCAGCGGCACGCGAGTGGAAGTGGCCCGGCCGTGAACGACGAGCCCCTGGCCGGCTTCACGGTGGGCGTGACGGCGGCGCGCCGGCACGAGGAGCTCTCGGCGCTGCTGGAGCGGCGAGGCGCCCGGGTGGTCTACGCTCCCGCGATCCGGCTGGTGTCGCTGTCCGACGACGCCCTGCTCCTGGCCGCGACACGGCAGATGCTGGCGAGCCCGGTCGACGACGTCGTCGTCACCACCGGCATCGGGTTCCGTACGTGGCTGGAGACGGCCGACGGCTGGGGGCTGCGCGACGGCCTGCTCAGGGAGCTGAACGACGCCCGGATCCTCACCCGCGGCCCGAAGGCGCGCGGCGCGGTCCGCGCGGCCGGGATGGCCGAGGCATGGTCGCCGGAGTCGGAGAGCTGTGAGGAGGTCCTGCGGCACCTGCTGAGCGAGGACCTCGCCGGCCGCCGGATCGCGGTGCAGCTCTACGGCGAGCCCTGCCCGGGGCTCACCGACGGGCTGCGGCAGGCCGGCGCCACGGTGCTGGAGATCCCGGTGTACCAGTGGGCGCCGGCCGAGGATCCCGAGCCGCTCCGGCGCCTCGTCGAGCAGGCGGTGGCGGGCACGCTGGACGCGATCACCTTCACGAGCGCGCCCGCCGTCGCCGCGACGCTGGCCGTCGCCGACGAGCACGGCAGCGGAGAACCGCTGCTCGAAGCCCTGCGCACACGCGTGGTCGCCGCCCGCGTCGGCCTGGTGA
>NZ_JBHLZP010000504.1:5760-6108 GCF_042429965.1 Actinoallomurus acaciae | reverse complement strand
GGCGCTGGGTGAGCTGGAGTACGCCGAGCAGCCGTGCGCGACCTTGGAGGAGCTGGCGGCCGTACGGGCGCGGGTGACCTCCTCGGCGGACGGATCGGGGCGTACGTCGCCGGAACCGCCGTCGACGAGCACGACGGTGCCCTCGGCGAGCGCGGTGCAGCCGGGGCAGGCGACCACGGCCGGCACGCCCATGGAGCGGGCCAGGATCGCGGTGTGGCTGGTGGGGCCGCCCTCCTCGGTGACGAAGGCGACGACCTTCGCGGGGTCGAGGAGTGCCGTGTCGGCGGGCGCCAGATCGCGGGCGACCAGCACGAACGGCTCGTCGGAGTCCGGTACGCCCGGCATCGG
>NZ_JBHLZP010000504.1:0-5737 GCF_042429965.1 Actinoallomurus acaciae | reverse complement strand
GGTCGCGGATGTCGTCGAGGTCGGCGACCCGCGCGGCCATGTAGTCGCCCGCGCCGGCCAGCATGTCGCGGAACACTCCGAACGCCTCGTGCACCGCGCAAGCCGCCGAGGCCCCGTCGGCGATCTTCTGTCCGGTCAGCTCGGCCAGGCCCGGGTCGCGGGCCATCATCGCCTGTGCCGCCAGGACGTCTCGTGCCTCGCCGCCGGCCCGGTCGCCCCGCTTCTCCAGGTCGGCGGCGACCTCTTCGAGGGCCGCGAGGGCGCGGGCCGTCTCCGGGGCGGCGTCGCCTTCGCGGCGTTCGCCGGCGGGAGGCTCGGGGACCGCGCCCGCGATCGTGCGCACCGGCCCGGCGCCGGCGCCGGGGCTGACGCCGAGACCGCTGAGGCGGTCAGGCACCGTTCGCGGTCACCGTGGCGACGAGCTCGTCGAGGGCGGCGTCGGCGCCGTCGCCGTCGGCGCTGATCACGATCTCCTCGCCGTGCCGGACGTCGAGGCCGATCACCAGCAGGATGCTCTTGGCGTTGACCGGATCGGCGTCCGGTCGGCCCACGGACACGTCCATCGGTGCCTTCGTCGCGGCCTGGACGAACAGCGCGGCGGGGCGGGCGTGCAGTCCCGCCTCGGTCTGCACCGTGACACGGCGCTCGGCCATCAGGCAGTCTCCCTTGTCGATACGGGCCCCATCATTGATCCGTCTGCGTCACCTTGCCAAGCCCGCGCGGGACGTCGGGGTCGATCCCCAAGCGTCGGGCCAGCCGCTCGGTGATCAGCTGACCCGGCACGATCAGGGCAAGTGGCGCGGCCCACTCCGGCAGGTCCGGACCGGGAAGCGCACGCGTGGACGCCTCGGCCAGCATACGGCCGCCGCCGATGCCGTACGCCTTCGCGCCCGCCGCGGTGACCCGTTCGGCCAGCGCGACCGTGCCCGGAAGCGTCGGGCCGGAGTCGGCGGCGACCAGGAGCGCCGGGGTGTCGTCGTCGACGACGGCGATCGGCCCGTGCAGCAGGTCGGCGTACGACAGGCCCATCGCGTGGAGGTAGCACGCCTCCTTCAGCTTGATCGCGAACTCCAGCGCCGTGCCGTACGCGATGCCCCGGCCGGACACGACCACGCCGGGTACGCCGGCGAGCGCCTCCACGATCTCGGGCAGCGCCTCGGCGGCCTCGGTCGCAGCGATCAGCCGGTCGACCTCCTCGGGCGCGCGGCGCAGGTCGGCGATGTCGACCTCGGCGCCCAGGCCGATGCCGAGCACCGCGAGCGCGGCGAGCTGGGTGGTGTAGGTCTTGGTCGCGGGGACGGCGATCTCGTCGCCGGCCCGGGTGACGAGCGCGAGCTGGGCGGCCTCGGCGAGCGGCGAGCCCTCGCCGTTGGTGACGGCGACGGTGCGCGCGCCGCAGCCGGCGGCCCAGTCGAGGGTCTCGACGATCTCCTCGGTCCGGCCCGACTGGCTGATCGCCACCGCGAGCACGCCGGACAGGTCGATCTTCTTCTTGTACGTCGTCGCGATCGAGGGCGAGGCGAGGGTGGCGAGCCGGCCGGCGTGCGTCTGGACCAGATAGCTTCCGTAGACGGCCGCGTTGTCGGACGACCCGCGTGCGATGAACAGCACCTGCCGGGTCTCCCGGCCCAGAACGCCGACCTCGGCCACGCGGGGCAACAGCGCGTCGAGGGTCGCGTCCAGCGCGGTGGCCTGCTCACCGATCTCGGTCCGCATACGAGAAGTGTCGGTCATGGGGTCTCCTTCGCCGTGTGGGTCTACGGCTCCCGCCGTGCGTGGATCCACGGCTGCGCGTCCGGCTCCGCGTGATCGTCGATGCGTGATCGCGTCGTTACGTCTTCGTAGTTCTGACCTGCATTGACACGCTCACTGGACGTGTGGTCTAGTCCGGACTAGACCAGTATGAACCATACTTCACTCCCCGACATCGCTGCCAGAGGTACCCCATGGGCAAGATCGATCCGACCAGCCCCGTACCCAAGTACTTCCAGCTCCGGGAGATCCTCCTCGACCTGATCGAGGACGCCGAACTGCCGGTGGACGCGCCCATCCCGTCCGAGCGGGAGCTGTGCCAGCGCTACCGGCTGTCACGGATGACGGTACGGCAGGCCGTCGACCACCTCGTCACCGAGGGCCGGCTGTACCGCGTGCCGGGCAAGGGCACGTTCGTCGCCCGGCCCAAGATCGAGATGCCGTTGCGGCTCGTGTCCTTCACCGAGGACATGCGGGCCCGGGGCCTCGAACCGGGCGCCCGCGACCTCGACCGCCGTACGACGCCGGCCAACGCCCATCTGGCGCGGGTCTTCGACGTGCCGCCGGGCACCGGGGTCCACGTCATCGAGCGCCTGCGCACCGCGGACGGCGAGCCGATGGCCGTCGAGCGTTCGCACATCCCGCTGACCGTCGCACCGGGGCTGCCCGACACACCGCTGAGCGACGCGTCGCTGTACGACGTGCTGGAGACGCGCTTCGGGATCGTGTTCGACGCCGGGGAGCAGACCATCGAGGCGGGCATCGCCGACACGGCCGACGCCCGGCTGCTCGACCTCGCCCGCGGGAGCGCGGTGCTGTTGCTTCAGCGGCGGTCGTTCATGAACGGCACCTGCGTCGAACTCGCCGTCTCGACCTACCGCGCCGACCGTTACCAGCTGCACAGTGCGCTGGAGATCCCGCGCCGGAGCCGGGCGGCGACCAAGCAGTGACGTGTCCGCATCCGGCCACGATGTATCTCCGTCTCCGCTGAGGACTCTCTGTGTGTCGCCGCCGTCCGGCGGCCCGCACATTACGGAGGTCTCATCGTGCGCAGACGAACGCCCGCACGCTCCCCGATCCGGCTCATCCCGTACGAGGGCCGCGAACCGGCCGCGATCGCGGTGCACGGGTCACTCGCCCTCGCCCTGGACTCCGGCCCGCCGCACGGGTGGCCGCCCCGGCCCGTTCTCGGCGTCGTACGCGACGGCCCGCCCGACGTGCGGGCGGAGGCACGGCTGATCGCCCGGCTCGTCGTCGAGGTGCTGGCCGGCGTCCGGCCGTACCACCACCTGGCCGGGCGTACGACACCGCTGCTGTTCGAGCGGCTGGGTTCGCTGTCCTCGCGCCGGTACGGGCGGGCCTCGCCCCGGCTGGGCACCGTACGGGTCTGTGAACCCGGACCGGGGGTCGCGGAGGTCGCCGCGGTGGCCCTGATCGGCCCGCGCGTCCAGGCGCTCGCGCTGCGGTTGGAGCACGACCGCCGCGCCGCGTCTCAGCGCTGTCCGGGCTTGTCGGTCACCTTGACGGTCACCAGCGCGCTCTGGGACAGCACCTGGCCGACCCGCTGGACCAGCTTCGGCTTTCCGTCGGTCTTCATGTTCTGCACCGCGACCAGCCGCGACCCCATGTAGCGGAAGGTCGTGGGGTCGAAGAGGATCTCCCTCCGGTCCTCACCCGGCGAGTCGCGATAGACGCCGACGGTGCGGCGCCCGGCGGCATCCGTCACCGGCTCCAGGTGCACCCCCGGAAAGTCCTTGAGCATGCGGAAGAGCGCGGCGTTCACCCGGGGTGGGATGAAGGGGTCGGTCCTGAAGAGCAGTTCGATGGACTCGAAGACCGGCTCGTTCGCGTCCCCGTTGCCCACGGTGCTGACGAACAGCTTGTTCTTGCTGCCCTTGCGCACCGCGCCGAGCAGGGCGTCCGGGTCGGTGGGCAGCCCGTCGACGTACTTGACGAGCTGCGGGAGCTGCAACGGCTCCGACGCCTTGGCCGCCTCCGCGTCGTAGGTCACCTGCAGTTTTCCGGTGCGCCGATCGATGGTCGCCGACCGGGCGGCGCCGAACTGGTCCCAGCGCTCCACCGTCGGGGCGGCCTGCACCTTTCCCGGCGCGGGGACGCTGTTCGTGAGGAGTGTGCGGGTGTAGATCCACTGGTCCGCCCGGGGCACCGTCGGCGTCTGGCGTTCGACGATCGACGCGGCCAGGGCGAGTGAGGGCAGGGGCCGCGTGACGTCCGGCCGCGGAGGCGTGACCGGCGCCGGGGCCGGGCCGCCGCCGGTCTGCGTCACGACGACCGCGGTGGCCACGCCCGCGGCCACGACGCCCACGGCGGCCAGGGGCCAGCGGCCACGGAGCCTCCTGATCTTCCGGGCACTCCGCGGTTCCCCCCGCATCTCGGCGTGCAGGCGAGCCCACGCTCGTGCCTTCACCGTGGGGTCGTCCGAAGGAACTGCCGGTCGTGCGTCGCGGACAAGGGCGATCTCTTCGTCGATCATCGGTCCTCCTCCTGAAGACGTGTGGGGTCGGCGTTTCCGAACGCGCGCCGGACCTTCTTGCGGATCCGGTGCAGGCGGGAGCGGACGGTGCCCATGGGCACTCGCAGCGCCTCGGCGGCCTCCTCGTAGGTCAGGTCGGCCCAGGCGATCAGGAGCAGCAGGTCGCGGTCGGCCGCCGACAGGTTCGTCAGCACGGACGCGATGCGGGGGCCGAGCAGTTCGGCGGTCACCCGCGCGTCGCTGCCGTCCGTGAACGACCCGGTCTCGCCCTCGGCGGGCGTGCGCGCGAGCAACTGGTGGCGGCGCCGTTCGGCCCGGCGGTGCTGGCCGATGAGGTTGGTCGCGATGCCGTACAGCCAGGGCCGGGCGTCCGGCCGGTCCAGGTTGTACCGTTCCCGGCTGCGAAAGGCGACCGCGAAGGTCTCGGCGCCGACGTCCTCCGCCGCCTCGGGCCCGAGCCGCCGCGCGACGTAGCGGTGGATCTCGTCCCAGTGCCGGTGGAAGATCTCGGCGAATCTCTCCGGGTCGGTGAGCGACGCGCCGATCGTCTGGCTGTCGCTCACCTCACCGGTGTCCGAGTGCGGATATGTATCGATCATCACCAACCGGTTCTCCAAGTCCAGCGTGTGCGCGTCGGTTCATCCGGTACTTGGTGAGATCGGCCGTCGCTGTTCCCGCTTCTTTTCTAGGCTTCGGCGGCCACGCGCTGTCGGCGGCGCAGGACCTGTTCGACCGGCGCGGAGAGCAGGAGGAGGAACAGCGCCCAGTAGCTGATGGCCGGCAGGGCCAGCGCGACGACCAGGGCGGCGGCCAGGAGAACGGTCGCGGTGGCGGACGAGATGGCCAGCTCCGGGGTTGGCGGGTTCTCCTCGGAGGCCACCGCGGCGTCGGCCCTGATGATGAGGGTCATCGCGGTCTGGAGTGCGCTGACGGCGAAGATCGTGCCGATGTAGAAGCCCGTGGTGAACCGGTCGCTTTGGAACACGCCCACGACCTCGGTCGGGAACGGCAGCACGACGATGGCCAGCAGCCAGCCGGCGTTGCAGAGGATCAACGGCGTCGAGTAGGCCCGCACGTGCTGATACGCCCGATGGTGGGCGAGCCAGAAGCGAATGATCACCACGAAGCTGAGGAGGAAGGTCCAGACCTCCGGCTGGTGTTTCGTGATCACTTCGATCGCCTCGCCGTGCTCCTTGGCGACTTCGGGGACGATGTCCACGAGCGGAAGCACGAGCAGCGTGACGGCGATCGCCACGACGGCGTCGGTGAACAGAATCAACCGGTGCGGTTCTTTTGAGACGGCCACCGGCAACAAGCTAGCGCCTGGTCACGCACCGATCGGGGCGATCAGCCGCAAAGGGGGCAACGGGGCGGGATCGGGCCGCCGGCTCTCACCAGGCGAACGGCCCCGGGCGGATGGCGGATTCCAGGGGTCCTCGCAACACCTGATGGTCTATGTGGCTGTCAGTAGATCACGCAGGCGCTCGGCTG
>NZ_JBHLZP010000503.1:323-6068 GCF_042429965.1 Actinoallomurus acaciae | reverse complement strand
GGGGAGACGGTCGGCCGCCGCCGCCGTCGTGGTGCTGTGCGCGGCGGGAGCGATCGTCGTCGTGGCCGACCCTTTCGGCGGCGACCGGCCGTCCGCGCCGACCGGTGCCGGCGGCTCGCTGGCCGCCGTACGGCAGGGCCCGTTGTCCGCCCAGGTGAACCAGAGCGGCACGCTCTCGTACGCCGCGCGGGACGACGGGACCCCGTACTCCGTGGTCAACCATGTCCAGGGGATCTACACCTGGGTGCCGAGCGCGGGCGACGAGATCAAGTGCGGCCGGATCCTCTACTGGGTGGGGGACACCCCGATCGTGCTCCTGTGCGGCACGCGACCCGCGTACCGGAACCTGTCCGCCGGGGACAGCGGCCGGGACGTACGGGAGCTGAACGCCAACCTGGTCAAGCTCGGGTACGCGAAAAAGTCGGAGCTCGATCCCGGCTCCCGCTACTTCGGTTCGGCCACCGCGAACGCGCTCCAGAAGCTGCAGGACGACATCGGCGCCGACGAGACCGGGGAACTCCGCCTCGGCGACGCGGTGTTCCTGCCCGGCCCGCTGCGGGTCACCAGGGCGACGGCCACGCTCGGCGGCCGGGCGGCACCCGGCGCGCCGGTCGCGGAGGCGACCTCGTCCGACCGGCAGGTGACCGTGAACCTGGACGCCTCCCAGCAGGGCGGCATCAAGGCAGGCGACAAGGCGCAGATCACCCTGCCGGACAACACCGTCACCACGGGGCGGGTGAGCCGCATCGGCACGGTCGCGAAGTCGTCCTCCTCCGACGATCAAGGCTCCTCGGACACCACCATCCCGGTCTACATCACGCTCGCGCACCCCAAGGTCGCGGGCGACCTGGACCAGGCCCCGGTCCAGGTGCAGATCACCACCGAGGGCGTGAAACAGGCGCTGATCGTCCCGGTCACCGCGCTGATCGGGCAGGCCGGGGGCGGCTACGCGGTCGAGCGGGTGGACGCCCGGGGTGTGCACCAGACGGTGCCGGTCACGCTCGGCCTGTTCGACAACGCCGACGGGCTGGTGCAGGTGTCGGGGAGCCTGTCGGCGGGCGACCGAGTGGTGGTGCCCTCCACATGAGCGCCGAATCCACACGTGACGACGCCGTGCCGGTGCTGGAGCTGGAGGCGGTCACCAAGACCTACGGCGAGCAGCCGCCGGTGGCCGCGCTGCGCGGAGTCGACCTCACCGTACGGGAGGGCGAGCTGGTGGCGATCGTCGGGCCCTCCGGCTCGGGCAAGACGACGCTCCTGCACGTCATGGGCACCCTCGATCGCCCTACCAACGGCACGGTGCGGATCGACGGCGTCGACGTCGCGGGTCTGGACGACCGGCGGCTGGCGGCGCTGCGGGCCCGCAGCATCGGGTTCGTCTTCCAGCAGTTCTTCCTCGACGAGCACACCTCGGCGCTGGACAACGTCGCGGGCGGCCTGCTGTACGCCGGTGTGCCGGTCCGCGAGCGGAGGGAGCGGGCCGCCGAGGCGCTCGCCCGGGTCGGGCTCACGCACCGCGCGACGTTCCGCCCGGCCAAGATGTCCGGCGGCCAGCGTCAGCGGGTGGCGATCGCCCGCGCGCTGGTCGGCCGGCCGGCGATCGTGCTCGCCGACGAGCCGACCGGCAACCTCGACAGCACCACGGGCGCGTCGATCCTCGAACTCCTGCACGAGCTCAACGCCGAGGGCGCCACGATCGTCATCATCACGCACGACGGCGGCCTGGCCGCCCGGCTGCCACGCCAGGTGCACGTGCTCGACGGGCGGATCGTCTCCGACAGCGCCGTCGACCTCGTACGCGTGCGCGTGCCGGTGTCGGAGGAGGGGCCGTGAGGGCCGTGGCGGCGCTGGTCCCGGTCCGGCTGAGTCTCGGGGACCAGGCACGTGTGGCGAGCACCGGGCTGCGCGCCCGGCCCCTGCGGGCGGCGCTGTCGGCGCTCGGCATCGCCATCGGCGTGGCGGCGATCGTCGCGGTCCTGGGGCTGTCCTCCTCGTCCCAGGCAGGGCTGCTGTCGGAGATCGACCGACTCGGCACGAACCTGCTGACCGCGGGCAGCGGGCAGTCCTTCACCGGTCAGACGGCACAACTGCCGCTCGAGGCGCCGTCGAGGATCTCGCACCTGCCGGAGGTCGAGCAGGTGGCCCACGTGGGCACCGTCGAGGACGCCAAGGTGTACCGCAGCCCGCTCATCCCGCCGATCACGACGAACGCGCTGAAGGTCAGGGCGGCGAGCCTGAACCTGCCGTCCGTGCTCGCCACCTCGGTCGCCCAGGGCCGCTGGCTGAACTCCGCGACCGCCACCCAGCCGGTCGCGGTGCTCGGCGCGGTCGCCGCGCAGCGGATGGGCATCGACCGGGTCTACCCGGGCGAGCGCGTCTGGCTCGACGGCCAGTGGTTCTACGTCGGCGGCATCCTGAACCCGGCGGTGCTCACGCCCGACATCGACACCAGCGTCCTGGTCGGGTATCCGGCCGCCCAGCGCTACCTCGGTTACGTGAGCATCTCCCACGGCAAGCCGGCCGCCGGGCCGCCCAGCACGATCTACGTACGGGCCCAGACCGACCATGTCGCCGGTGTGCAGGCCGTACTCGGGCAGACCGCGAACCCCGAGGCGCCGAACGAGGTCGACGTCAGCCAGCCGTCCGACGCGCTCACCGCCCGCGCGGCGGCGAGCGGGGCGTTCAACAGCCTGTTCCTGGGCCTCGGCGCCGTCGCACTGATCGTCGGCGCGGTCGGGGTGGCGAACATAATGATCATCTCGGTGCTCGAACGCCGTTCGGAGATCGGGCTCCGCCGCGCCCTCGGGGCGACGCGGGGGCAGATCCGCGGCCAGTTCCTGTCCGAGGCGATCATGCTCGCGCTGCTCGGCGGCGCCGTCGGCGTCGCGTCCGGCGTGGCGGCGACGGCCGTCTACGCGGGCACCAAGCAGTGGGCGGTCGTCATCCCGGCCGAGGCGTGGGTGGGCGGAATCGGCTCGGCCATCGCGATCGGCGCGCTCGCGGGCCTGCTGCCCGCCCTCCGCGCCGCCCGGCTGTCACCGACCGAGGCACTGCGGACCGTCTGACCGACGACGGCCGGCGCGTCGCCCCTCCGCCGCGCCGGCCGTCTCGATCACGAACCGCCGGGCGCGGCGTCCCGTCTGACCTGATCTAGGCGTGCAGTGCCTCCGGGCGGCGGTGGCGGACGGGGGTGAACAGGCCGACGCCGGCGATGCAGAGGAACGCCGTGCCCGTCGCCAGTAGCGTGTCCGGTACGCCGATGCCCTTCGCCAGTGCGGTGAGCACCACGGCGCCGATCGGGCCGAGCGTATTGTGCACGGTCCAGAACGCCGAGGTGACGCGGCCCAGCAGATGGTCGGGTGTCACCTCCTGCCGCAGGCTCATCGAGCACAGGCCCGCCAGGGCCACGCCCGCCGAGTACGCCAGTACCGTTCCGCCGACGACCACGACGTTCTCCGAAGACCCCGCGACGGCCACGACGATCGCGCACAGCCCGACCGACCCGAGCCAGCACGGGCCGAACCCCCACCGCCTCCGCAACGGCGACATCAGGGCCGCGCCCGCGATCGTGCCGACGCCCGCCGCCCCCATGACGTAGCCGACCACCCGATCGTTCTGCCCCAGATCGTGGCGTACGTGGTAGATGAAGACGTCGGTCATCCCGAGACTCAGGAACAGGAACACCGTGAGCAGGATGGTCAGGGCCCGCAGCACCGGCGTCCGCCACAGGAACCCCGCCCCGGCTAGGAATCCCTCCCGCAGGTCGAACCACCGGGCCGCGATCGCCGGTTCGCCCGGCTCCTCACGCGGGCGGAACCTGATCAGCGCCAGGCCCGCCGCCGAGACGGCGAAGCTCGCCGCATTGATCGAGAGCGCCGCCGTGATGCCGAACAGGCCGGCGACCAGGCCCGCCAGCATCGGCCCGAGCACATAAGCGATGGCGTTCGTCGTCTGCAGCATGCCGTTCGCCGCGCTGATCCGTCCCTTGTCCACCAGGTTCGGGATGGCCGCGACGTAGGCCACCTGGAAGACCATCTCGAAGACGGCGGCCAGCCCCATCGCCACGTACAGCAGCCACTCCTGAGGGCCGGCCGCCCAGCACACCGGTATCAGCCCGTACAGCACGGCCCGCGCCACATCGCACAGCACCATCAGCCGCCGTCGGTCGAGCCGGTCCACCAACGTGCCGGCGAACAGCCCCGTGAGCACCGACGCCACTCCCGCGGTCGCGGTCAGCAGGCCCATCCGGGCCACCGACCCGGTCGCCTGCAGCACCAGCAGCGGCACGGCGACCAGCGCGAACGCGTTGCCCACCTCGGACAACGCCTGCACGAACCAGAAGACCGCGAAGTTCCGGTCGGTCCGAAGCGGGCGCGCCACCACCTCGCCCCCAGCCGACACCCGGCCTCCTCGCCGCGAAGTCATCGCCGGATCGTACGTTCACTCTCGGGAGCGGCCGACGCCGACGGGACCGGGCGGCGGATCACAGGAGCGAACGGGTGATGTAGTGCATGCCTCCGCTCGCCTGCAGCATGCCCGCCAGGCTCTTGGCGGAGATGGTGTGGGTGCCGCCCGTGGCCTTCCACGGATCGAAGACGGTGACCGTGCCCTTCGCCTTGTCGTAGCCGTACACGACCATGGCGTGCCCGATCTTGGTTCCCTTCACCTTGCCCTTGTTCCAGGGCAGCTTCTCCATCCAGACGCCGATGGTCGGGGCGCGGTGCAGGACGCCGATGTCGTAGGAGGCCCTGTTCATCAAGACCGTGGGATTGCCGGCCACGTCCTTTTCGATGGTGAGCTTGTAGCCCTTCGACCTGACGTAACCGTTGACGACGGAGACGGCGTTGGCGCCGCTCGTGCCCTTCGACGACGTCGTCCCCATCTTCTTCGCCAGGGTGGCCTGGCCGACCTTGATGCCGAAGGTCGACAGGCTCATCGACTCCGAGGCGGGCACGCAGTAGTACGTCGTCTGCTGGTACTGACCCTTGAGCGACAGCTTGTAGGACGAGAGCGAGGTCGCCGACGCGTCGGCGACCTTCGCCGGGGTCACGGCGGCGGCCTGAGGCGGGGCGGAGGCCGGGGACGAGTGCCCGCTGACCATCGTCCCGACCGCCGTCGCCGCGACGGCGGCGACGGCGCCGCCTGTGATCCACATCTTCATATGCGCTACTCCAGGGGAAATCGAGCACGAAAGCAACAGATGTCTCTGATGCGCCAGAACGTGCTTCGGTTCCCCAGGAGCGGCGGCCCCCGTCAGGAGCCGCTGGGGTCCGGGGTGGGAGAGTCGCCGCGGTCGGTGGGGGAGTCGCTGGGCGTCGGCGTGGGGTCCGGCGTCGGTGAGCCCGACGCCGGAGGCGTCGGATGGGCGGTACCCGAGCCGCCGTCCTTCGGCGGTGTGGCCGGGTCGGAGCTGCCGGGCCTGGAGGTCGTCGCGGGCGCGGACGAGGACGTCGTCGGCTCCGGCGAGGCCGAGGTGCCCGGCTTGGAGGTCGCCGCGTCCGGTGCGCCCGGCCGACTCGGTGCGGACGGCCGGGCCGAGTGGCTCCCCGTCTGTCCCTGGTGGACCAGCAGGCTGGTCCCGTCCACGTTGGACGTTCCGCTCGGGTGCGGGCTCGGCCACAGGACGAGCACGCCGGTCGCCACGGCCTCGCACGCGGCCAGGCCCGCGACCTCCACGAGGGTGTCGTGCCGGCGGCGCAGGAACGGCTGCCTGCCCGACCCGTCCTTCGGCTTGGCGTGCGAGAC
>NZ_JBHLZP010000503.1:0-289 GCF_042429965.1 Actinoallomurus acaciae | reverse complement strand
GCGTGCGGCCGCCTCGCCGACCGGCTCCTCCGGCGAGATCCGGGTGAACGGGTGCGTCGGCTCCTCGGCGTTCGAGAGCAGGCCGTCCAGCGGGATCGGCATCCCGTCCGCGTCGAACAGCAGGGCCCCGTCGGCCGCGCGCGAGGCCGCCGCGCAGGAGAACAGCACGCGCTCGCGCTGCCTCGGCGGAGGCTCGTACCCGCGGTTCACCAGCCGGTGCAGGGCCTCGCCGCTCAGCGACGCGAGCATGGCCGCGTCGTGCGCCTCCCGGCCGCCCACCGAGGCGGCG
>NZ_JBHLZP010000502.1:0-5715 GCF_042429965.1 Actinoallomurus acaciae | reverse complement strand
GCGGCGCGCGCCGCCGGCAGCCGCCGGCGACTCCGCCGAGGCGTTCCGGCGTACCGGCGGGATCGTCATCGTCGGGGCCTCGCTGGCCGGGCTGCGGGCCGCTCTGGTGCTGCGCCGGGACGGCTTCGCCGGCTCGCTGACCGTGATCGGAGACGAGTCCCATCCGCCGTACGACCGGCCGCCGCTGTCCAAGCAGGTCCTCATCGGGCAGGCCCCGGCGCTGGGGACCGAGTTGCCGCGGCGCGGTGAGTCCGACGTGACCTGGCGGCTGGGCGTCCCGGCCACGGGCCTGGACCTGATCGGCAGGCAGGTCATTCTCGCCGACGGCCAGAAGGTCGGCTTCGACCGGTTGCTCATCGCGACGGGGCTGCGGGCCCGCCCGTGGCCGAACGAGGCCGAGGCCGCGCTCGACGGGGTCTGCACGGTCCGGACCCCGGAGCACGCGGAGGCGCTGCGGCGACGGCTGACCGCGAGACCGGGCCGGGTGCTGGTCATCGGTGGGGGGTTCACCGGCTCCGAGGTCGCCTCCGCCTGCCGCGACCTGAATGTGCCGGTGACCCTCGTCGACCGGGGGCCGGCCCCGCTGACCGGGGCCCTGGGCGCGGTGATCGGCCGTGTCGCGGCGCGAATGCACCGCGACCACGGGGTCGACCTGCGGTGCGGCGTTCAGGTCGAAACGCTGGAGGGCGACGGGAGCGGGCGGGTGCGGCGAGCCCGGTTGTCCGACGGCAGTGTGCTGGACGTCGACGTGGTGGTGGTCGCGCTGGGCAGCATCCGCAACGTGGAATGGCTGGAGGGCTCGGGACTGGCGGCGGGCGTGTGGGGCGTGACCTGCGACGCCGGCTGCCGTGCCGTGGACGTCAACGGCGTGGTCACCGACGATGTGTTCGTCGCCGGCGACATCGCGCGTTTCCCGCACCCCGTCTACAACTACCAGTACCTGGCCCTCGAACACTGGGGCAACGCCGTCGCCCAGGGGGAGGTCGCCGCCCACAACATGATCAGCGCCGACAGCCGGCGCTGGCCGCACCTGAGCCTGCCGGAGTTCTGGTCCACCCAGTTCGACACCGAGATCAAGTCCGTGGGCGTCCCGACCTATGCCGACCAGGTCGTCATCGCCCAGGGATCGGTGGCCGAACGCCGCTTCGTCGCCGTCTACGGCTATCAGGGGCGTGTCACCGCGGCGGTCGCCTTCAACCACTCCAAGTGGCTGGAGTTCTACGCCGGGCTGATCGATCGGGCGGCGCCGTTCCCGCCCTCGTTCGCCACCGTCGACCCGCCGGACGACGGTCACCCGGTCGCGGCCGAGGTCCCCGACCGGCCGACCCGCCAGGCCACCGTCGTGGTCACCGGCCACACGCCCGGCGAACGGCGGGCCAGGCTGGTGAGCAGGCCCTACCTGTGACCGAGTGAAGCGAGGGAACCGATGAGCACGGCACCTCGGTCACACCGCCGACGAAGGAGGTGCCTTGAACCGGCGCTGGGCGAGGAGGTGACGACCGTGGCCGGAGACAGCGTCTGGCGGCAGATCCTCGATCCCGCCCACCGCGCCGACCCCTATCCGCTCTACGCCGAGCTGCGTGAGACGCCGGTGCTGCGGCTCGAGGACGGCAGCTACGTGGTGAGCACCTACCGGGAGATCGTCGCGCTGCTGCACGACCCACGGCTGAGCTCCGACGCGCGGAACCTCCCCGAAGCAGGCGACACCGCCTCGGATGAGACCCCTCCGGGGCTGCCGCCGAACTTCATCCGGACCGACCCGCCGGAGCACGACCGAGTGCGGCGCCTGCTGACGCGCGATTTCGGGCCGCCTCACCGTCCCGGTCGCATCGACGGCATGATGCCGGAGATGCTGGAGATCGTCACCGGCCTGATCGACGACCTCGCGGACTCGGGGCCGGCCCGGGTGGACCTCGTCGACCGGTTCGCCTATCCGTTCCCCGTCACGGTGATCTGCCGTCTGCTGGACGTCCCGCGCGAGGACGAGCCGCGGTTCCAGGCGTTGTCCGGAGCCGTCATCGAGACGACCGACCCGGCCACCGGAGGGATCGCGGAGCGGCAGCGCCGACAGGACCGGGCAACCGCCGACCTCGGACGTTACTTCGCCACGTTGCTCGACGCCCGGCGCGGGCGGGCCTCCGGCGACGACCTGCTCTCCGGGCCGCTGCGCGGCGACGGCACCGAAGAGCCGATGACGCGGGAGCAGGTCCTGAGCAACGCGGCGCTGCTGCTCGTCGCCGGCCACGAGACCACCGTCAACCTCATCGCCGGCGGCATGCTCACCCTCCTGCGCCACCCCGAGGTCCTCGACCGGCTGCGCCGAGGAGACGAACCCGGCCTGGCCGCCCGGGTGGTCGAGGAACTCCTGCGCTACGAACCACCGGTACAGATGCTGTCCGGCATCCCGCGCAGCACCGTCGCCGACATCGAGATCGCCGGCACCACCATCCCGAAGGGCTCACCGGTCATCCTCGTGCTCGCCGCCGGCAGCCGCGACCCGGCCTTCGTCCCCGACCCGGACCGCTTCGACCCCGACCGCGAGCACAACGAGCATCTCGGCTTCGGCGGTGGCGTCCACTACTGCTTCGGCGCCCCGCTGGCCAGGCCCGAGACCCGGATCGCGCTCACCGAACTCGCGTACCGGCTGAAGAACCCCCGGCTGGTCGACGACCCGCCGCCGTACCGGGCGAGCCCGAGCCTGCGCGGTCCCCGGCACCTCCTCATCGACATCGACGGCGTCGAACCGGCGCGCGGCGCGAGGTCAGGCGCGCCGCCCGGTGGGGGCCGGGCCCGTGGTCGCCCGGACGATCAGGTGTGAGTCGAGGCTGTGGCGGACGTCGCCGACGTTCCGGCCGGCCACGAGGTCCAGCAGCACCGACACGGCGATCTGTCCGGCCTCCGCGCAGCGCAGTGAGATGGTCGTGAGCGGTGGGTACGTCGTGGCGGCGAAGACGTCGTCGCAGCCGACCACGCTCATGTCCTCCGGCACCCGCACGCCGCGCTCGGTGAGCCCGGCCAGGACGCCGTGCGCCACGACGTCGTCGAACGCCAGGACCGCGGTGGCCTCGGAGGCGAGGATGGCGTCCACCGTCGCCTTGCCGCCGTCGTACGTCGCGGGCTCCGCCCGCAGCGTCGTGAGCGTCATGCCGTGTTCGGCGCGGGCGGTGGCGATTCCGCGCCGCCGCTGCTGGTCCGACCAGGCCCCGGGCGGTCCGCCGACATAGGCGAGATGCTCGTGGCCGAGTTCGGCCAGATGCGCGATCGCCTGCATGAACCCGGTGTTGGAGTCCGTCAGCACCCGCGGCATCCGTGGGACGTCCCGGTTGATCAGGACCACCGGCCGCCGTCGTGCGTGTTCGGCGAGGGCGGTGTCGTCCAGCCGGGATGCGGCGAGCACTAAACCGTCGACCTGCGGGGTGAACCGGGTGATCAGGCGGCTCTCCTGGGCCGGGTTCTCCGCGGAGTCGCCGAGCAGCACGCAGAAGTCCTGCCGGTCGGCGTCGACCTGCGCGGCGCGGATCAGCGGCGGGAAGAACGGGTTGGCGATGTCCGGCACGATCAGTGCGATGACGCCGTTCTGGCCGGTCGAGAGCGCGCGGGCGACCTTGTTCGGCACGTAGCCCAGGGTCTGCGCCTTCGCCAGCACCTTCTCCACGGTCTCCGGCTTCAGCAGGTCCGGCCGGGTGAAGGCGCGCGAGACCGTTGAGCGGGAGATTCCCAGCTCCTTGGCGATCACGCTGATCGTCGGGACCGTGGCCGGAGGGCTCCCGTCTGGGCTCGCCATGGGGGAAACGTTAGCGCACACGTAACACGGAAACGTTCGCCGAACTCTTGATGTGCAACCGGTTGCATGCCACTCTTACGCAACCAGCGAGTCCTAGCCGGAGGTGGTCATGGGTTCTGTCGCCTGGATCGTGCTGTCGTTGTACTTCGGACTGATGATCGTCATCGGCTGGTGGGCCAAGTCCCGGGTGCATGACGCCCGGGACTTCTTCACCGCCGGCGGCCGGATGCCCTGGTGGCTCGCCGGCATCTCCCACCACATGTCGGGCTACAGCGCCGCCGTCTTCGTGGCGTACGCGGCCATCGCCTACACCACCGGCTTCGCCCTGTACGTCTGGTGGGCGATCGGCATCGTGTTCGCGATGGCGGTCGGTGCCGTGCTGTTCGCGCCGCGGTGGCCCCGGCTGCGCGAGCGCCTCGGCATCATCTCCCCGCTGGAGTACCTCACCACCCGCTACAACCTGCCCGCGCAGCAGGTGCTCGCGTGGAGTGGTGCGGCATTGAAGATCTTCGACGTCGGCGCCAAGTGGACGGCGAGCGCGGTCCTGCTGAACGTCTTCGCCGACGTGCCGCTGCACTGGGGCGTGCTGCTCACCGGCGGAGTAACGCTGATCTACTCGACCGTGGGCGGGCTGTGGGCCGACGCGCTGACCGACCTGGGGCAGTTCGTCATCCAGCTCGCCGCCGGAGTGGCGATGCTGGTCGTCACCCTGTCCAAACTCGGCGGGATCTCGTCGGTCTGGACGATGTGGGACCGGCTGCCCGCGGGCCACACCAAGCCGTTCGCGGGCAGCTACACCGTCGGGTTCTTCCTCGTCTACCTGCTGATCGACACGCTCTCCTACAACGGCGGCACCTGGAACCTCGCCCAGCGCTTCATCGCCGCCGGGAACGCCGCGCAGGCGCGTCGCGCGGCGGTGCTCTCCGGGGCCCTCTACCTGGTGTGGCCGCTCGTGCTGTTCTTCCCGATGTGGGCCGCGCCGCTGCTGCTGCCCGATCTGAAGGCGCCGGAGCAGTCGTACGCCCTGCTCACCACCCACCTGCTGCCGAGCGGGCTGATCGGGCTGGTGCTGGCCGGGATGTTCGCGCACACGATGGCGATGACCTCCTCGGACGCCAACGCGATCTCCGCGGTGGTGGTCCGGGACATCATTCCGGGCCTGATGCGCGGCAGGTCGAGCCTGAGCTCCCGCACCGAACTGGCGGCGGGCCGGATCGCGACCTTCTCCTTCATCGCCCTGTCGCTGGTCGTCGCGCTGACCTCCGACCATTTCGGCGGCGTCCTCGGCCTGCTCATCCTCTGGTTCGGCGCGCTCGTCGGCCCGATCGCGATCCCCATGCTGTTCGGCATGCTTCCCTGGTTCCGGCGCAGCGGTCCGTCGGCGGCGATCCTGTCCTGGGCGGCCGGCCTCATCGTGTTCGCGCTGACCAAGTACGTCTTCGACGGCCAGGTGGCGCGGCTCGGCGAGAACTGGGTGTCCACGGTCACCGTCGCCGGCCCGGTCATCGTGGCGTTCGTGGTGTTCGTCGTGACCGGCCTGGTGCGCCCGTGGCGGAACCCGGCCTCCGACGAGCTGATCGACGCGCTGAGCGTGGACGGGGGCCCGGCGCCCGAACAGGCGATCGCCCATGCGTGACGCCCGTTTCTACCGGGAGCATCTGGAGAACGACGTCCTGGCCTGGTGGCTGGCGCACGGCCCGGACCGTGAGCGGGGCGGGGTGCGCACCTGCTTCGCCAACTCTGGCGACGCGCTGGTCTCCACGGACAAGTACACCTGGTCACAGGGCCGGTGGGCGTGGCTGCTCGCCCGGCTCTCGCGGGCGGCCCGGCGCGGGCTGATCTCGCTGGACGCCGGCGACCTGCTCGCCCAGGCCGTCGCGACGGGCGAGTTCGTCGCCGCGCACGCCCTGCTCGGCGACGGCATACACTCT
>NZ_JBHLZP010000501.1:0-5795 GCF_042429965.1 Actinoallomurus acaciae | reverse complement strand
CCTCGCGCAGCAGCCCGAGGACGTGGTCGAGGTCCTCCAGGGCGGTGCGTCCGGTCTCCTCGATCGCGGTGAGCGCGCGCCGGGCGAACTCCGGGTCGCTGTCGAGCACGCGTGCCGCCGCGGCCGCCTGCAGCGTGGTGACGGTGAGCGCGTGGCCGACCGAGTCGTGCAGCTCCCGCGCCAGCCGGTTGCGCTCCATCAGCGACTCGGCGCGCCGCTCCAGGTGGGCCAGCAGGTCGGCGGCGGACGGGCCGAGCAGCAGCGGCGCGAGCCGCGCGAACAGGGCGCCGACCCCGGCGCCGAGGTAGGCGATCGCGGGCAGCGTCAGCAGCGCCAGGGGCACCGACCAGGACGGCGCGAACACCCACGTGTGGCCGAGGAAGCGGCGCGTGGTCTCGCGGTCGAGGAACGGCGTCTCCAGCAGGAACAGCATCATCGGCACGCCGAACACCACGGCGAACCCGGTCGTGCCGCCGACCCCGATGTGCAGCAGCCACCAGACGGCGGTGCGGCGGCGTGAGCGCCACGACCGCAGGCCCTCCGGCGTCTCCTCGGGCAGTGGCACGCCGAGCAGCGTCTCGGCGGCGGTCCGGCACAGGACCCGTACGGCCGGGATGAAGGCGACGGAGCCGGAGATGACGATGAACGCGGCCAGCATGATCACCGTGTCGAAGAAGCCGCGCGTCGGCTGGTCGCTCACGTTCCGCATGATCTGGACGAGTGCGGCGTAGATCAAAAGGTACGGCACCAGCAGCGCCGTGCCACCGAGGAGGAAGGTCCAGCGCCGATAGGTGGTGACGCTCACGAGCGGGCGGACCACGGATCTCATGCCGTCGATCCTGGCAGAAGGCGCCGTCCGTCACCTCCCCCGTACGAGCGAGGCCGGCCTTTCGCGCGGCGGTGTGGCGGAATAACGGCGGCGTGGTATACGCTGACGATGTCGCCGAGGATTCCGGCTCGTTCCGGATAGGTGCCCTTCCCAGCCGGTGCGGCTGCGTCTTTCTCACCCTCCTTCTTTCTCGGGTGACCGAACCTCCCCCGCGAGATCGATGCCTTCTCTCGTGGATTTCCGCCGTGGCGTGCACCGGGTTTCCGGGCCGCGTGCTCTCTTCCGCGTGCCCTTCCTCCGATCGTTCCGCCGAAAGGACCCCTGATGACCACCGTGATCGAACCCACCGCCGCGCCCCGCGCGGCTCACACCGAGCCTCCCGAGGAGAACCCGCCCGTGCCGGTGTCGGGCATCCTCGACGTGGGGGACAAGAACGCCTTCGTCCGGGCCACCGGCTACCTGCCGGGACCCGGCGACACCTATCTGTCCGCCGCCCAGGTCGAGCGGTACGGGCTGCGCCCCGGCGACCACGTCGAAGGCGCCGCGCGCTCTCCCCGGCCCGGAAACCGGCGGGAGAGGTTCCGCGGCCTCGTCCGCCTGGACACCGTCAACGGCCGGCCCGCGAACGATCCCGAGAACACCGGTAAAAGGCCCGTGTTCGCCGAGCTGACGCCGTTGTACCCGCAGGAGCGCCTGCGGCTGGCGACGGGCCGGGACGACCTGACCGGGCGCGTCACCGACCTGATCGCCCCGATCGGGAAAGGCCAGCGCGGGCTCATCGTCGCACCGCCGAAGGCGGGCAAGACCCTGGTGCTCAAGGCCCTCGCGAAGGCCGTGCGCGCCGCCGACCCCGGCTGCCACCTGATGGTCGTCCTGGTCGACGAACGGCCCGAGGAGGTCACCGACATGCGCCGGTCGGTGGACGCCGAGGTCGTGCACTCCACCTTCGACCGGCCGGCGAGCGAGCACGTCACCGTGGCCGAGCTGGCGATCGAGCGGGCCAAACGACTCGTCGAACTCGGCCGTGACGTGGTCGTCATCCTCGACTCGATCACCCGCCTCGGCCGGGCGTACAACCTCGCGGCGCCCTCGAACAGCCGCATCCTCGCCGGAGGCGTGGCCACGAGCGCGATCCACCCGCCGCGCCGGTTCCTCGGCGCCGCCCGCAACGTCGAGGACGGCGGCTCGCTGACCATCCTCGCCTCGGTGCTCGTGGAGACCGGCTCGCGCATGGACGAGGTCTTCTTCGAGGAGTTCAAGGGCACCGGCAACATGGAGCTGCGGCTACGCCGTGACCTCGCCGACCGGCGGATCTTCCCGGCCGTGGACATCGCCGCCTCCGGCACACGCCGCGACGACCTGCTGATGTCACCGGCCGAGCTGGAGACGGTGAACCGCCTGCGGCAGATCCTGACCGCCCTCGGCCCGCAGGAGGCCCTCGAACTCCTCCTCGGCAAGCTCCGCGACACCTCCTCCAACGCGGAGTTCCTCACCCAGATCCTGCGCGAGACCGCGCGCTGACCCCCTCGCCCCTCGCGTTCACAGCCATTCGTCGCCGGGTCCGGTCGGCATGAACGAGCAGTACGGAAACTCCCCGGCCATCTTGTCGAGCGGCGCCACGATCCCGTTCCGGCCGTTGATGTAATAAACATCCTCATCGGCGATGCTCACGACGTTGGCGAAGGGGGGAACGGCGGGGTTGTGACGCCCTAGGTAAAGGAATCCCCGAGCGCCCGGAATGTTGCGCAGATACGCCGCGATCTCGGACGCCCCGCCGGGCATGTTGCCATCGAAGGGGCTCCTCAGGTGCTGGGACGCCATCCAGAGGAACTCATCGAAGGTCGCCTCGCGCTTCATCTGACCGGCGACCGAGACGGTGCCGCCGAGAAAGTCGTCCACCGCCAACGCGGACGCGGATGAGTTCGGGGTGAATCTCCTCGCCTTCAGCGGATTCACGTTCTCGGCGACCTCGCGCATGGTGTCGCCCGTGAAGTACCGCCAGTCCGTCCACCTCATGGACCGCGAGATCTCCCCGATTCTCTTGGCGCCGGCGCGCATCAACACGCCGTCCTCGCGGCCGGGCTGCTCGAAGAGGGACGCGTACGCCTCGGTACCCCGAGGCCGGAGAGCGGAGAGCGGCCGGGTGATGTCCGCGTAGGTGTGAGAGATCCCCTCCGCGGTCGTGTGAAAGAACTTCCCGGACGCGCGGAAGACGGTGTTCGCGAGGTCTCTGCCCGCCGAGCCGCCGACCATGCCCAGCATCATACAGACATGAGTGTATTTTTAGCCGTGTTCCGGAGTGGGGTTACGGCGCATTGTGATCGTTGACTGGTGAGGCCTCCGGCAGGCGGTTCGGCGACCAGGCAGAACTCGTGACCGGGGGCCTCGTGGCCGCCCCTAGTCGACGGTGACGCTCTTGGCCAGGTTTCGTGGCTTGTCGACGTCGTGGCCGAGGGCGACCGCGGCGTGGTAGGCGAGCAGTTGCAGGGGGATCGGCAGCAGGATCGCGTCGAGCTCCGGCTCGTTCTTGGGTACGACGACGGAGTCCTCGCCCGTCTCGGTGTGGCCGATCGTGATGACCCGGCCGTGCCGGGCGCGGATCTCCCCGAGCGTCGAGCGGTTCTTGTCCAGCAGTTCGTCGTCCGGCACGATCGCGACGGCCGGCAGGTCGGGGCTGATGAGGGCGAGAGGACCGTGCTTGAGCTCACTCGCCGGATACGCCTCCGCGTGGATGTAGGAGACCTCCTTGAGCTTTTGCGCCCCCTCCCGCGCGACCGGCCAGCCGCGCACCCGGCCGACGAACAGCATGCTGCGGTACTTCGCCAGATCCGCGGCGAGCGCGGCGATCCGGTCCTCCTGGCGCAGGATCTCCTCGATCTGGCCCGGCAGCGCCCGCAGCCCCTCGGCGATCCGCCGCCCGTCGGCGGGGGACAGGTCGTGGATGCGGCCCAGGTGGAGCGCGAGCAGCGCGAACACCACGGCCGTCGAGGTGTAGGCCTTGGTGGAGGCCACCGCGATCTCCGGCCCGGCGTGCAGGTAGACGCCGCCGTCGCACTCGCGGGCGATCGCGCTGCCGACCGCGTTGACCACGCCGAGCACCCGGCCGCCCTTGCGCCGCAGCTCCTGGACGGCCGCGAGCGTGTCGTAGGTCTCGCCGGACTGGCTGACCGCGATGTAGAGCGTGTCCGCCTCGACGACGGGGTTGCGGTAGCGGAACTCCGAGGCGGGTTCGGCGTCGGCCGGGATGCGGGCCAGCTCCTCGATGAGCTGCGCGCCCACCTGACCGGCGTAGTACGCCGAGCCGCACCCGAGGATCTTGACCCGGCGGATCGCCCGCGCCTCGCGTGGGTCCAGGTCGAGCCCGCCCAGGTGCGCGGTGTGGAAGCGGCCGTCGAGCCGTCCGCGCAGCGCGCGCTCGACCGCGGCGGGCTGCTCGTGGATCTCCTTGCGCATGAAGTGCGTGTAGCCCTCGGCGTCGTAGGCGGCGTCCTCGGTCTCGATGACCGACGGCTCCTTGCGCGTGGCGCGGGCGTCGAGGGTGGACGTGCGGAACCCGTCCGGGCGGATCGTGGCGAGCTCGCCGTCGTCCAGGTGCACCACCTGGCGCGTGTAGCGGACCAGCGCGGCGACGTCGGAGGCCGCGTACATCTCCTTCTCGCCGATGCCGAGCACGACCGGGCTGCCGTTGCGGGCGACGACGAGCACGCCGGGGTGGCGCGTGTCCACGACGGCGATGCCGTACGTGCCGACGATATGCGACAGCGCCTCGCGTACGGCGTCCTCCAGCTCGGCGGCCTCCGAGCGGGCGATCAGGTGCGGCAGGACCTCGGTGTCGGTCTCGGAGGTGAGGACGACGCCGTCGGCCGCCAGTTTGGCGCGCAGCTCGTCGGCGTTCTCGATGATGCCGTTGTGCACGACCGCCACGCTCCCGGCGACGTGCGGGTGGGCGTTGTCGTCGCTCGGCTCACCGTGCGTCGCCCACCGGGTGTGGCCGATGCCCGTACCGCCCTTGAACCGGGCGGGCAGGCTCGCCGCCAGGGCGGCGACGCGACCCTCGGCCTTGCGCACCCGCAGGTCGCCCGAACGGCCGACGACCGCCAGCCCGGCCGAGTCGTATCCGCGGTACTCCAGGCGCGCCAGTCCCTCGGTCAGGATGGGGACGGCGTCCCCGGGTCCGGTGTAGGCGACGATTCCGCACATGAGGACTTCCTCTCAGCCGTAGACGATCCGCCGGAGCTGGCGCAGCGACAGCTCCGGCGGAGCCACCCGGCGCTGCGGCAGCTCGGCCGCGACGCGTTCGAAGATCTGGTCGTTGGTCAGCCCGTGCGCCTTCAGCTCGGCGTGCCGCCGGCGGACGAAGTCCTCGGCCTGTTCGGCGAAGTAGGCCAGCACGTCGGCCACCACGCGCGCGGCCTCACCCGCGCTCAGCGACGTCGTACGGGTGAGGTGGACGAGAAGGTCGTCGTACACGCGGTCGGGCATATGCCAGGATCTAACCCGATGCGGTGGAGGGAAGCCAAGTTTCCTGCCCGATATCGGGCAGGAAACAGGTCTTATGGCCTGTCTCAAGGTCCCCGTTCGTAGCGACTCCAGGGGGCGCGTCGCAAGGCGGGGGAGGGAGTCGGCCTGGTTCGGCCGTCGGCCCTCCGCGGGGTGGGGGCGACAACGCGGCGAGGCGCCGCGCGGCCGGACAGCGGGACTTTGGGACAGGCCCTCCGGAGGTCAGGCGGTCGCGCCGCCGTCGACGGTGAGTTCGTGCCCGACGACGAACGCGGCCTCGGGGGAGGCCAGCCACAGGACGGCGGCGGCGACCTCCTCGGCCGCGACGATCCGTCCCGCCGGCACGCGGGCCGCGACCCGCGCCGTGCGGTCCTCCTCGCTCTCGCCGGGGCGCATCGACATCGCGGTGGCGACCGGCCCGGGACTGACCACGTTGATCCGTACGCCGTCGGCGGCGGCCTCGCGC
>NZ_JBHLZP010000500.1:0-5803 GCF_042429965.1 Actinoallomurus acaciae | reverse complement strand
CGGCCGGCCGTCGCCGCGTTGTAGACGAACGAGAAGACCGTGCCCACGACGACGAGCGCCGCCACGGCCGCCGCCAGACGGCGCAGCCACCGCCGGGCGAAGGAACGTCTCGCCGGGACGGGCGGGCCGGCGGCCGGCGCGTCCGCGGTCTCTTCCGCGCCGATCAACTACCGGCGCTCTCGACCACGCGGGCCCAGTCCTGCAGGAGGTCCTGGGCGGTGTCCCGGTCGGCGCCCTCGGCCCACAGGTGCGTGACGGCCTCGGCCGGGTCCGGCAGCACCAGGATCCAGCTCGCGTCGTCCTCGATGACGCGTACGCCGTCGGTGGTGTCGACCCGCCGGTCGCCGGCGGCCTCCACGACGTGGCGCATCACGCTGCCCTTGGCCGCCCACGGCGTGGGCACGGACCGTTTGAGCAGGTGCGCCTCGGGGATCCGGTGGTCGATCTGGGACAGGGTCAGGCGGGTGCGGGCGACCAGCCCGAGCATCCGGATGAACGCCGCGATGCCGTCCACCGTCGGGCTGAACTCCGGGACGATGAACCCTCCGCGCCCGTCGCCGGCGAAGATGTTGTCCTCCGCGGCGGCGGCCTTCGTCAGCACGTCCTGCGAGGTCGAGGTCCACTCGACCTGCACGCCGTGGAAGCGGCACACCTGCTCGGCCACGCGGGTCGTGGTGACCGGCAGGGCGACGCGGCCGCCCCGCCGCTCGGAGGCGACCAGGTCGAGCACGACGAGGAGGCCGCGGTCGTCGCTGATCAGCTCGCCGTTCTCGTTGACGAGGGCGATGCGCTCGCCGACCGGGTCGAACCGTACGCCGAACGCCGCCCGGGAGGATGACACGAGCTCGCCGAGGCGCTGCAGGTCGCGCATGCGCTCGGCGAGGGTCTCGGTGGGCGACACCTCGTCGAGCCGGTTGTTGACGGTGAGGACATCGACGCCGAGCCGGCCGAGGAGCTGCGGCAGGACGAGCGAGGCGGTGCCGCCCGCGCAGTCGATGACGATCTTGAGCTCGGCCTCGCGGACGCCGCGCATGTCGATGCAGCGCTGAAGGTCGCGGACGTAGGTCTCCACGACGCGGGAGGGGTAGGACAGCTCGGCGATCTCACCGGGGAACGCGCGGCGGTACTCCTGGCGGCCGAACACCCGCTCCAGCTTCCGCTGGGCCGCCTGGGACAGGTCGGCGCCGTGCTCGTCGAGGAAGACGATGTCGACGCCCTGGGAGTCGCCGGGCGTCGTGCGGATCACGATGCCGCCCGCGCAGTCCTCACGCGCCGTCTCGTACCGCGCGACCGGGATCGGGCACGCCTCCAGGTCCCGTACGTTGATCGCGCTGGCGGTGAGCGCGCTCTGCACGGCCCGGTTGAGCGTGCGGGCGGCGCGCGAGGCGTCGCGGGAGGCGGTGACGCCGGCGCCCTTCTTCAGGGTCGTGGCGTACGCGCTGGCGAGCCGTACCGCGAGCTCCGGGGTGATCTCCACGTTGATCAGGCCGGACACGCCGCGCGGGCCGAACAGCGTGCGCTGGCCGCGCGACTCCCAGATGACGCTCGTGTTGACGACCGCCCCGGCCTCGATCGTCTTGAAGGGGTACACCTTGACGTCGCTGGAGACGTACGCCTCGGACTCGATCACGCACTCGTCGCCGATGACCGCGCCCTCCTCGATGCGGGCGCCGGCCATGACGTCGGTGTTCTTGCCGACGACGCAGCCGCGCAGGTTCGTGGACGGCCCGATGAAGACGTTGTCGTGCACGACGGCGCGGTGCAGGAACGCGCCCTCCTTGACCACGACGTTGCTGCCGAGCACGGTGAACTCCCGCAGCTCGGCGCCGGCCTCGACCTTGGCGTAGTCGCCGATGTAGAGCGGGCCCTTCAGGACCGCCTCGGAGTCGACCTCGGCGCCCTCGGCGACCCAGACGCCCGGGGAGACCTCGAAGCCGTCGGGCTCGATGTCGATCTTTCTGGACAGCATGTCGGCCTGGGCCTTGAGGTAGCTCTCGTGGGTGCCGACGTCCTCCCAGTAGCCGTCGGCGACGTAGCCGTACAGCGGGGCGCCCTCGGCGAGGAGCTTGGGGAACACGTCGCCGGACCAGTCGACCGGCTCACCCGCCGCGACGTGGTCGAGGACCTCGGGCTCCATGACGTAGATGCCGGTGTTGGCGGTGTCGGAGAAGACCTGGCCCCACGTCGGCTTCTCCAGGAACCGCTGCACCCGGCCGTCGTCATCGATGATGATGATGCCGAACTCCAGCGGGTTGGGCACCCGCTTGAGCGCGATGGTGACGAGCGCGCCGTTCTCCTTGTGGAAGCGCACCAGGTCGGTCAGGTCGATGTCGGTGAGCGCGTCGCCGGAGATCACCAGGAAGCGTTCGTCGCGCAGGGCGTCCTGGGCGTTCTTGACGCTGCCGGCGGTGCCGAGCGGCATCTCCTCCGTCGCGTAGCTGAGGCTCATGCCGATCTCTTCGCCGTCGCCGAAGTAGTTGCGCACGAGCGCGGCGAGGAACTGCACCGTCACGACGGTCTCGGTGAAGCCGTGCCGCTTCAGCAGGCGCAGCACGTGTTCCATGATCGGTTTGTTGACCACCGGCAGCAGTGGCTTCGGCTGGTTGGCCGTCATGGGCCGCAGCCGCGTCCCTTCCCCACCCGCCATCACAACCGCTTTCACGGGAGCCACTCCTTTGCGATGGGTGCGCCGATCATGGTCTGGGTTCCGCTCCCTTCAGTTCGCCGGGACTGTGCACGATGCGGACGAGCCGCCGGACCTGGGCGGTGTACAGAGCGGCCGCCCACCAGTACAGGCCGGTCCCCCAGAGCGTGAACGCCCAGCCGACGACCTTCGGCACCGTGGCCCAGGAGCCCGAGTGGGCGCCGAGCAGCAAAAGCGGGAAGGCGTAGAGCAGGCAGAGGGTGGCGGCCTTGCCCACGAAGTGGACCGGGAGCGCTCCGTAGCCGTGCCGTCTGAGGACGTAGAGCGGGATGCCCATGTAGACCTCGCGGGCGACGAGGGCGACGGCCAGCCACAGCGGGACGATGTCGCGGACGACCAGGCCGACGAGCGTGGCGAAGATGTAGAGACGATCCGCCGCGGGGTCCAGGAGCGTGCCGATCCGGCTGGTCTGGTCGAGTACCCGGGCGAGCTTGCCGTCCAGCCAGTCCGAGAGCCCGGCGAAGACCAGGATGCCCAGTGCCCACCAGTCCTGCTTGACCAGCACGAGCCACAAGAAGATCGGGACACCGAGCAGACGGGCGAAGCTCAATGCGTTCGGCCACGTCCACAGACGGTCGTTCAACGGCCACCTCCCGCTCCCCAGCGCTGGTCATGACCTTACCTGTCGGTACTGGCGCGCCGAATAAGTGGTGCTGGACACAGCCGGAACAGGCCATTGACCGCGCACGCTGCCCGGACCCATGACCTGCGCCCCGCCGGTCGCGGGAGGGGATCGGATCTTCCCGGGCCGGGCCCGTCCGGCATCGGCCAGCCGGGGAGACGGCGCTGGCCCCGGCCACGCGCCACGTGTTATTCATCGCGGCCGGACCGCGCCGGCACGCCCCCGTCCGCCGCCCCCGGGAGGACCCGTGCCACCTCGACGCAGTTTCCACTCGGATTGCTCCGGCTGCTCTTTCGCCAAGACGCAGCGGGGATACCTGATCGCGGGTCGCTGCCGGCAAGACCCATCCCCGCCCCCTTTTGAACCATGCCCTCACGGCTCGTGAGGCGCCACAGATCAGCGGGCGTGATGCCGGCGAGTGCTCGGCGAGAAGAGTCACGACCCTGCGCACCCACATCCGATTTGCGGACATCATAGGTCCTGCACATACCGCGTGCACATGCATATCGACTGGCTGAATTCCGGACGCATTCGAGTCCATCGATCCAGTCGCCCAAATTACGCCATAACGTCCGCCGGCCACCGGCTCCGCCGGTGCGCCGGGCGCACGGAGGGGCGCCGGGCGCGCGCGGCCTGAGCCGTCGAGGCGTCCAGCGCCCGTATCGCCGGCCCCCGGATGCGCGTCGGGGCCGGCCTGTGACGGAGCCGGACCTTCTGGGGCGGATCGAAACCCCGTCATCTTCTTCTCGTTCCGCCGGCCAGGCGGGCTGGGCGGTGCGGTTCGTTGGAGATCCACAGAGGATCGGCACACCCGCTGACCTGGTGGAACACTTCGAACGTAACTCCATGTGCCGGAACGGCGGAAGGGGCTCGGACGGACGTAAATTCACAACCGGCGCGGCGCCCGGCCGGTAACTCCCCACCGCCCGGCGCCGCGTGCACCGCCGACCGGGCCCTACCGGGGCTCACGACGCGGACGCCGGCCAGGGCACCTGCGGCGAGCGGTAGAAGTTCACCGCCAGCGCCGACCAGCGTGGGCCCTGCGCCGCCAGACGCAGCCGGAAGTCGCTCCACGTCCGCGCCGCCCGCGGCGACCAGCCGATCTCGGCGATGGCCGGCAGCCTCGGGAACGCCATGAAGTCGATGTCGTCGTCGGTGACGATGGTCTCCGTCCACAGCGGGGCCTCGACGCCGAGGACGTCCCCTTCGGTCACGCCGTCGACCAGCGCGGCCGGGTCCCAGTCGTAGGCGTCCCGCACCTCGACGAGACCGGCCCAGTCCTGGCCCAGGCGGGTCCTCTCGTCGTACTTCATGTCGAGGTAGGCGCGGTTCGCCGGTGACATCACGACCTTGGCGCCCTGGGCGACGGCCTCGCGCGCGGTCCGCGTGCCGCCCTCCGAGCCCGTGGCGGTGTTCCAGTACTGCGCGACCGACCCGGCCGGGAGCCTTCCCGCGCCGATCTCGCTCCAGCCGGCCGGCCTCTTGCCGTGCCCGGTGACGATGCGGCCGGCCCGGCCGATGTAGGTCGCGTAGTCGGCGGCCGTCGTGCTGTGCGCCTCGTCGCCGCCGATGTGGAGGTACGGCCCGGGGGTCAGGCGGGCGAGCCGGCCGAGCACGGCGTCGAGCAGCTCGTACGTCACGGGCTTGGCGATGCACCAGGAGCTGAACCCCACGTCGGTGCCGGTGTAGAGCGGCGGCGCCTGGCCGTCGCAGTTGAGCCGGGCGTACGAGGCGAGGGCCGCGTTGGTGTGGCCGGGCCCGTCGATCTCCGGCACGACCGTGATGTAGCGCTCGGCGGCGTACCGGACGATCCGGGTGTAGTCGGCCTGCGTGTAGTAGCCGCCCCTCCCGCCGCCGACCTCGGTGCTCCCGCCGTAGGCGGCCAGGCGTGGCCAGCCGTCGATCGCGATGCGCCAGCCCTGGTCGTCGCTCAGGTGCAGGTGCAAAGTGTTGATCTTGTACAGCGCGGCCAGGTCGATGTACCGCTCGACCTGGCGCACCGTGAAGAAGTGCCGGGCGACGTCGAGCATCGTGCCGCGCCACGCGAAGCGCGGGGAGTCCTCGACCCGCACGCCGGGCACCGTCCACGGGCCGTGCTGGACGGTCGGCGCCTCCACGGACGGCGGGAGGAGCTGGCGCAGCGTCTGCACGCCCCGGAACAGTCCCTCCGGCGTGCCGGCCTCCAGGCGCACGGACGTCCCGGTCACGGCGAGGCGGTAGGCCTCGCCCGTCTCCCGGCCGGACAGGGCCAGGGAGATGACGTCGCGCGAGGCGCCGCCGGCGACCACCGGCAGGGGGTAGCCCGTGGAACGGCGCAGAATGCCGGCGAGATGGGCCCCGGCCGTACCCGACCCGGGCCGGGCGACGATCCGGGTGGCGCGGGTGAGGGTGAACGTCACTCCCGGGACGGTCCGCACCGAGGAGGGCTCCGGCACCAGCCGCGGTGCGGCCGGGGGCGGCCGGGCGGCCGCGGGAGC
>NZ_JBHLZP010000499.1:0-5813 GCF_042429965.1 Actinoallomurus acaciae | reverse complement strand
GTCGCCGGTCAGGTCGACCGCGGCGGTGGCGATCCACCCCGCTCCCGGCCGTCCGCCCAGCGCCGGGGCGACGTTGCCGAACAGGTCGCGCAGGGTCCGCGCCGCCGGCCCGGCCCCGACCGAGGCCGGGTTGACCGACCCGTAGGTCCTGGCCTCCCCGGTCCCGGGAAGGATCGCCGTCGTCGTACTGCCGCCCGCGTCGACCGCCCACAGGGCGGTCACGGGCCCTCCTCCGCCGGAGGGCGTGACGTGTCTTCGGTTCGCTCGGTCATGCGGCCCTCCTCTGTTGGGGGGAGTGACCACTGGGGCGTGCTTTCGGTTCCCTCGCTTCGCTCGGTCACGGGCCCTCCTCCGTCGGGGAGAGCGACCACCGGCGCGTGCCTTCGACTCCTTTGTCGGGAAGGGGTGACCGCCGGGGCGTGTTCTCGATGCCCTCGCCTCGCTCGGTCATGGGCGGCCCGCCGGGACGTCGTCGGCGACGGTGCGCAGCAGGGCCTGCCGCACCTCGTCCTCGGTGACGTCCTCGGCGATGAGCGTGGTGCCCAGCTCGACCGGGAGGACGAAGCGCAGGCTGCCGTCCCGGATCTCCCGGATCTTGTCCAGCGCGCCGAGCACGGCGTCGATGGGCGGCACGGAGCGGAGCTGCCCGAGGCGCACCGGAAGGCCGAGCCGCCGGATCAGGTCGACGATCCGTTCGGCGAGCGCGGCGTCGAGCAGGCCGCGGGCGCGGGAGATGTCCAGCGCCACGACCATCCCGTACGCGACCGCCTCCCCGTGCAGGACGGGCCCGTAACCGGTGGTCGTCTCGACCGCGTGCCCGACGGTGTGCCCGAAGTTCAGCGGGCGGCGCAGGTCCACCTCGTACGGGTCGCGGCCGACGAGTTCGGTCTTGATCGCGCTGGCCGCCTGGACGAGCGGGCCGACCGCCGCGGAATGACAGCGCACCAGTTCGTCGGTGTGCCGCTCAATGTATTCGAAGAGTTCCGGTGAGGCGATTATCGCCTTTTTCAGCGCTTCGGCAAGCCCCGCGCGAGCCTGCCGCGGATCGAGCGTCTCCAGGAACTCCAGGCAGGAAATGACGGCGCGTGGCTGGTAGAACGCACCGACGAGGTTCTTGGCGGCGTTGTGGTCGACCGCGACCTTTCCGCCGATGCCGGCGTCGACCTGGGCGAGAAGGGTCGTGGGGACGTTGACGTACGGCACGCCGCGCATGTAGGCACTCGCGACCCAGCCGACCGTATCCATGATCATTCCGCCGCCGAGGGCCACCACCACGTCCCGCCGCGCGAGACCGAGCTGGGCCAGCCAGTCGAGGAGACGGTAGGCCGTGTCGAGGCTCTTGCTGCGCTCGCCGGCGTCGACGACCATGCTGCCCAGCAGGAGCCCACGCTGGTCGAGGGCCTCGGTGATCCGGTAGGCGGGCAGCGAGGCGACGGTGCGTTCGGTGATCACCGCGGCGCGGCGGCCGTCGAGTTCGTCGATGAGGATGTCGGTGGCGACCGACGCTTCGGGCACCACGTGGATGCGATAGGTGTCCCGTCGTTCGAGACTGACCTCGATGGCCGACGAGTTCGTGGACAGAGGGATCCGGTCACGAACAATATAGCTGTTCTCGGCCATCGGACTCCTTTTTACCAAGATCAACCAATCGGGTCAGGAGGTGGCGCACAGGTGCGAGAGTAATCTTCTCGACCAAATGTTTATCAAACACGACTTCTGGCCAAAGATCGTGATGATGCACGTGACCGAGAGCGCCGTTCCCGGCGCCGAACCAGTGACGCCGCCGGTGCGAGCGGCGTCGGCCCGCGGACACCGATCACCCCGACCGACGAACCGGCTCCGAACCCGGCCGTTCACCCCCGAAGGCGCGTACCGCGAGGCCGGACCGTGCTGACGATGGTCGTCGGCAGCGGGTACCTCGGCGGCCGCGTCGGCGCCCGCATGCGCGCGCTCGGCGGCCGGGCGGTGCTGTGCTCCCGGCGCCCGCCGACCGCCCGGTCCGCGGACGGCACACCCTGGAGCGAACTCGACGTACGGGACGGCCGCGCGTGCGCCGAGGCGGTGCGGAGCCTCGCGCCGGACGCCCTGGTCGTCGTGCACGGACCCTCCGACATCACCTGGTGCGAGCGGCACGCCAACGAGGCCATGGCCGCGCACGGCACCGGCGCCGTCAACCTCGCGGCCGCGGCCGCCGGCCGGCCCATCCTGCTGATCTCGACCGACAACGTCTTTCCGGGCACCCGCTCCAGCTACGGGGAGTCCGATCGGGTGGCGCCCGCCAACGCGTACGGGCGGGCCAAACTCGCCGGCGAGCGCATCCTGCTCGACACCGGGAACGCCATGGTCCTGCGGGTCAGCCTGGTCTACGGCTGGGACCCCGACGGGCACCGGCCCAACTACTTCACCACCTGCGTGCGCGGGCTGCGGGACGGCCGTCCCGTCGCGGCGCCCACCGACCACTGGAACACTCCGGTGCTGGTCGACGACGTCGCCGCCTGGTCCGCCGCGCTGCTGCGGGCCGGCCGTACGGGCGTGCTCCACCTGGGCGGGCCCGAGCGCCTGTCCCGATACGAGTGGGCCGGCCGGATCGCGAGGGGACTCGGCCTGGACGAGGGGCCGATCCGCCCGGCCGGCAAGGCCGGTACGGCGTACGCGTGCCGGCCGGACAACGCCTGCCTGCACAGCGAGCGGGCGGCGGACCTGCCGGAGCTGGCCGGGCTGCGGCCGGTCGACGTCGACGAGGGCACCCGCCGGCTGGCGTCCGCGGCCCTCGCCGGAGCAACACCCGAACCACGACCTGCGGAGGATCGCCTGTGACGAAACGCGTCTTCCTCGCCAGCAAGCGCGCGGTGGTGAGCTACGCGCCCGAGCCGGAGACCGGGCAACTGCGCGCGTGGCTGGCCCCCGGTGGTACCGGGAACGTCGTCGCCGAGCAGGCCGGCTACCTGGACGTCGCGTGGATCGTCAGCGCGGACAGCGACGACGACCACCGGGCCGCCCTGGAGAACCCCGACGGCATGCACATCGAGCTGCCGTCGGGACGCGGGGTGCGCCTGCACCAGCTGCGCCATGACCGCGAGACCTTCCGCGTCGTGCAGAACTTCCTCACCGCCGAGCTGATGTGGGCCGGGAACAACTACGGCTGGGACCGGTGGACGCAGCCCTCCTTCGGCGCCGAGACACGAGCGGCCTGGGAGCGGTTCGCGGAGTTCACCGAGGACTTCGCCGGCGAGATGCTGCGACGTTCCGAGGGCGAGCCGGACCCGGTCTTCCTCGTCCACGACTACCAGCTCGTCTGCGTCCCCGCGCGGCTGCGGGAGCGGCGCCCGGACGCGCCGATCCTGCTGTTCGTGCACATCCCGTGGCCCTCGGCCGACTACTGGCGGATCCTGCCGCGCGCCATGCGCGCCGGCGTGCTGGAGGGCATGCTCGCCGCCGACACGATCGGCTTCTTCGCCCGCCGCTGGAGCGCGAACTTCCTCGCCTGCGTCGCCGACCTGCTGCCGGACGCCGAGGTCGACACCGAGGCCGGCACCGTACGGCGCGGCGGGCACCTGACCCGGGTCCGCACCCAGCCGCTCGGCTACAGCCCCGAGACGCTCCACCGCCGCGACGCGCGACTGCCCGACGGCATCGCGGAGTGGGCCGGCGACCGCCCTCTCGTGGTGCACTCCGGGCGCACCGACCCGATCAAAAACGGCGAGCGCGCGGTACGCGCCTTCGTCCTCGCCGTCCAGCGGGACGAGCGGTTGCGCGACGCCCGGATGCTGGTGCGGATGAACCCGAACCGGCTGTACGTCGAGGCCAACGCGGAGTACCAGCGCCGCGTGGAGAAGGCCGTCGCGGAGGCCAACGCCGAGCTGGGACCCGACACCGTGCGCACGCACTGCGACAACGAGGTCGGCCACACCTTCGGCTGCTTCGAGCGCGCCGACCTGCTGATGTTCAACTCCACCGTGGACGGCCAGAACCTCAGCGTCTTCGAGGCGCCACTGGTCAACGAGCGCGACGCCGACGTGGTGCTGTCGGAGATGGCCGGCGCGGCCGAGGTCCTCGGCCCGGTGTGCCGCACGGTCAACCCGTACGACCTGGTCGAGCAGGCCGACGCGATCGCCGCCGGGCTGCTCGCGCCTCCGGCCGAGCGCGCGGAGGCGGCGCGGCTGCGCCGTGACACCGCGCGGCCGTGGACGCTCGAGTCGTGGGTCACCGCCCAGCTCGCCAGCCTGGACGTGCGCTGATGGAGGCGGTCGACGCGCGGGCCTTCGCCTACTACGAACTCGGCGACGCCGAACTGGTGCACGGCGAGGGGGTCCGCGTGTGGGACTCCGAGGGCCGGGAGTACCTCGACTGCGTGTCCGGCACCTTCAACCTCGTGCTGGGGCACAACCACCCGGCCGTGCTCGCGGCGGTGCGCGGCCAGCTCGACGACCTGGTGTTCGCCAGCTCCTCCTTTCGGACGACGCCGACCGACCGGGTGATGGAACTGCTCGTGGAGCTGAGCCCGCCGTCGCTCACCCGGGTCAACCTCCGCAGCACCGGCGGCTCGACGGCCAACGAGGGCGCCATCAAGATCGCCCAGTGGCTCACCGGGAAGCGCGACGTCATCGTGCCCTTCCGCGGTCACGTCGGCCAGAGCATCGCCGCCACCAGCTACAACGGGACCTCCCGCATGCGGGAGCCGTTCCCGTACCACCTCCAGGGTGCCGTCCACGTGCCCGAGCCGTACTGCTTCCGCTGCTTCTACCGCCAGACGCCCGACAAGTGCGGGATGTGGTGCGTCGACCGGATCGAGGACTTCATCACCTACGCCAGCTCCGGCAGCGTGGCGGCGATGATCATCGAGCCGATCAGCGGAGTGGGCGGCAACGTCGTGCCGCCGCCGGGCTATCTCCAGCGGCTCAAGGAGTTCTGCGACGAGCGCGGCATCATCTTGATCTTCGATGAGAACCAGACCGGGCTCGGCCGGACCGGCAGCCTCTTCGCCGCCGACCACTTCGGCGTCACCCCGCACATCATGACGCTGTCGAAGGGCCTGACCGGCAGCGGCTTCCCGCTGGCCGCCATCCTCACCGAGGAACGCCTGGTCGGCATGCCGCGCTCGATGCACGGCTTCACGTACGGCAGTCACACCCTGTCCGCCGCGGCGGCCGTCGCGACGCTGAACGAGGTGCGGCGTCCGGAGTTCCTCGCCGGCGTGCGGGCCACCGGGACCGCGCTGATGGACCGCCTGCGCGGGCTCCAGTCCGACTTCCCGTGCGTCGGCGACGTGCGGGGCGTCGGCCTCATGCTGGGCGTCGAACTGGTCGAGCCGGACGGCTCCCGCTCGAACCGGCTGGCCACCGCGCTGAACAAGGCGCTCACGGACCTGCGCGTCATCACCCGGGTGTCCGAGCACGGCCTGGGCAACGTCATCGAGCTGCGGCCGCCGCTGGTGCTGTCGGTCGAGGACGCGAACCTGGTCGCGGACCGGTTCGGTGAGGCGCTGGAGACGCTTTGACGCCCGGCGCCGAACCGGCCACGCGGACGCCGATGAGCGTCGAGCTGACGCCCACCGGGCCGTGCCTGTCCTGCGAGCGGCCGCGACGCCCGGACACGCCCCACGCCGTGCTGGTCGAGCCCGCGCTCGTCGGCGTCTGCCGCTCCGACCTGAAGGAGATCGGCGGCCGGCGGCCGGGCCCGAGCCAGTTCGGCCACGAGCTCGTCGGCCTCGTGACGCACAGCTCGACGCCGCTGCTGCCGGTCGGCTCGCGGGTCTGCCTGGACCCGAACGTCCCGCTGCGGCGGGGGACCGGCTTCGCCCGCCGGATGTGGGC
>NZ_JBHLZP010000498.1:0-8648 GCF_042429965.1 Actinoallomurus acaciae | reverse complement strand
CGGTGACGAGATGGCCGTCGTCGCGGGAGACGCGCCCGCCCGCCTCCCGCAGCCCGGCCTCGATCGCGTCGGCGTCGGCGGCGAGCACCTCGTCGTCGCCGGACGGCGCCTCGGCGAGCGCGTACGCGCGCAGCCGTTCCCGGCCGAAGGGGAGCAGGTCGGCCGCCGCGGCGGTCAGGCGTCGGGCCAGGTCGGTGTCCATGGATTTGATACTAAACTTGCCGTGAAATCAGCGTATTGATCGTCATTCACCGCAAGAAGAGAAGATTTTGACACTCTCCCCGTCGATCACCGTACGACCTCTGACCACCGCCGCCGAGATGCGCGCGGGCGTGGAGGTCTACCGCACCGCGTTCGCGCTGTCCGCCACCGACCCGGCGGTCAGCCCGCGGCTGCTCGCCGCGCTCTCGCGCAACGCGGGCTCGGTGATCGGCGCGTTCGCCGGAGACGAGCTCGTCGGCTTCACGTACGGCTTCCTGGGCTCGGACACCACGACCGTCTACCACTACTCCCAGGTCGCGGCGGTGCTGCCCGGCTGGCAGGGCCGGGGCGTCGGCCGCACGCTCAAGTTCAGCCAGCGGGACTACGTGCTGTCCACCGGCGTGACCGTCATGCGCTGGGCCTTCGACCCGGTGCGCACGCACAACGCCCACTTCAACTTCGACGTGCTGGGCGCCACCGGCCGCTGGTTCACCCGCGACCTGTACGGCGTCGAGGACTCCGGCCGCGACCCCGGAATGCGCACCGACCGGCTGATCGTCGAGTGGGACCTGCTGACGGACACCTCACGCGACCTGCCGCGCCCGCCGCACGTCGGCTGGGCCGAGATCCGCCGGGAGCCCGGCGGCGACGTGCTGGTCGGCATGCCGCGCGACTGGGACGAACTGGTCGCCCGCGACCAGGCCGCGGCGCACCACCTGCGGGACGATGTCGCCGACGCGCTGACCCGGTTGACGGGGGAGGGCCTGCAGGCGATCTCCTGCCGTGTGTGCGACGGCCACACGGCCGTCTACCGTTTCCGTCCGAGCCACGAGGAGGGCTGAGTGCCGCGCGTGACCACGGTCGAGGCGTTCCGGCTGAGCCTGCCGCTCGTCCACGCCTTCCAGACCAGTTCCCACCGCAAGACCCACCTCGAGCACATCCTCGTCCGCGTCGCCGACGCGGACGGCGCCGTCGGCTGGGGCGAGATCGCCTCGCCCAGCGACCCGTACTACTGCCCGGAGACCGTCGACATCTGCTGGATGACGCTCCAGCGGTACCTCGCGCCCGCCCTGCACGACGCGAACTGGGATCACCCGTCCCAGGTCGGCGCGCTCTGGAGGCGGGTCCGCGGCCATCACTTCGCCAAGGCCGGCCTCGACATCGCCTGCTGGGACCTGTGGTCGCGGGCGGCCGGCACACCGCTCGCCCGCGCGCTCGGCGGCGACCGGCGGGACATCGAGGCCGGTGTGAGCCTGGGCATCGAACCGACCATCGACGATCTGCTCGTCCAGGTGGACCGGTACGCCGCGGAGGGCTACCGCAGGATCAAGCTCAAGATCGCGCCCGGCTGGGACGTCGAGCCCGTGCGCGCCGTGCGTGAGGCCCATCCCGGCCTGCCGTTGCACGTGGACGCCAACGGCGCCTACGGCGAGGACCGGTACGAGGTCTTCCGGGCGCTCGACCGCTTCGGCCTGACCATGATCGAGCAGCCGTACGCGCCGGGCGCCATCGCCGCGCACGCCCGTCTCCAGGCGCGCCTGGAGACGCCGGTCTGCCTCGACGAGTCCGTGGACGACCTGGACCAGCTCGACACCGCGCTGGAGATCGGCGCGGGACGCGTGCTCAACATCAAGGTGTCGCGGATGGGCGGCCTGACCGTCGCGAGCACGGCGCACGACCGCGCCGTCGAGGCCGGCTGGCGCGTCTGGTGCGGCGGCATGCACGAGTTCGGCGTGGGCCGCGCGGCCAACGTGGCGATCGCGTCGCTGCCCGGGTTCACCCTGCCCAGCGACGTGTCCGGCTCGGACAAGTACTACGCGCACGACGTGGTGGACCCGCCGATCCGCGCGACGGAGGGCCGGGTGCCGGTGCCGGAGACGCCCGGCCTGGGCCACGAGGTCGACGAGCCGCTCGTCCGCCGCCTCGCCTCGGCGACCCTGGCCTTCTGACGGCGAACACGACCCCGGACACCCGGGGGGCGCCTGAGAACTCCGAACAGAATGATCTTGGAATAACGATGATCATCAGGGGTTTGATCATTACGTGAGGAAGGGATCATGCCGGTCATCGCCCGGCGTGGTGTCGAGCACGGTTCCGGGCTGAGCGCACATCGGTGGGTGGTCGAAGCTTCGCGTTGCCGCACTGGTGTCGCCGGCTGCGCATCCGCTGGGAGATCCGCGACGACGTCCACGAAGCATTCCTCAGCCTGGCCTGCGGCGCCATCTGCCGGCGGAGGCCGGCCGACCTCTCACTTTGCTAGGAGTTCTCAAGCGACGTGCCCGCGCCGACCTGGGTGATGTGCTCGGCGATCAGGCGGGCGATCTCGCCGGGCTGGGTCAGCGGCACCCAGTGCGGGGCGCGGACCGGGCGCACCTGGAGCCGGTCGGCGAACGGCCGGGCGGCCTCGGCGGCCAGCGCCGGCGTCACGAACGCGTCCCCCGTCGCGACCACGACCTGGGTCGGCACGGTCGTGCGGCGCTCGCCCGAGGCGCGGCGGCGGGCGAGCATGTTGGCGCGGTAGAGGTTCACCCCGGCGGCGGCGTCCTCGGCGAGTGTCGGTGCCGGATGGGAGCGGACCGCCACGCCCTCGGTGCGTTCGAGCAGGCCCGCCCAGCGGCGGGCGAGCAGGTGCCGCCAGACCAGCTCGGGCACGACGGGGGTCTGGAACGCGGCGATGTACCACGAGTGCGCGAGCTGCCGCGCGACCGCCCGTACGCCGGAGGGCCGGCGCAGGCCCGCGCGCATCCAGCGCGCGGCGTGGTCGAGACACGGGCCCGAGATCGAGGTGAACGAGGCGAACCGATCCGGCATCGCGCAGACCGCCTCCCACGACTGGATCGCGCCCCAGTCGTGGCCGACCAGGTGCACGGGCGCGGCCGGGCTCACCGCGTCGAGCACCGCCCGCATGTCCGCGACCAGGTGTTCGAACCGGTACGCGTCGCGCCGCCGGGGCCGCGACGAGGCGCCCGCGCCGCGCACGTCGTAGGTGATGACGCGGAACCGCGCCGCCAGCCGCTCGGCGACCCCGTCCCAGACCGCGTGGGTGTCCGGGAAGCCGTGCACGAGCAGGACCGCGGGGCCCCGGCCGCGTTCGTGGACGGCCAGGTCGACGCCGTCACCCTGGATCCGCCGCGCGGCCTGCGCATCGGCGCGTGTCCTCTGGTCGCGTCCGCTCCCTGCTCGCTCCGTGGGCGGCTCGTCCCTCAACTCGCTCGGTCGCTTCCGCTCATTGGACACGGCGTGCAATATATGCCGTCCGGGCCCCATCGGGTCAAGCACCGGAGCCGACCCGGCCGGCCCCGGCATAGACGTTCATCGACGCGCCGCGCAGGAAGCCGACGAGCGTCATCCCCGCCTCTTCGGCCAGGTCGGCCGCGAGCGAGGAGGGCGCCGACACGGCGGCCAGCGCCGGGACGCCCGCGAGCAGCGCCTTCTGCGTCAGCTCGAACGAGGCGCGCCCGCTGACGAGCAGGACGTGCCCGGTCAGCGGGACCCGCTTGTCCTTCAGCGCCCAGCCGACCACCTTGTCGACGGCGTTGTGCCGCCCGACGTCCTCGCGCATCGCCAGCAGGGTGCCCTCGGCGTCGAACAGCCCGGCCGCGTGCAGCCCGCCGGTGCGGTCGAAGACCCGCTGGGCGTCGCGGAGCGTCTCGGGCAGCCGCGCCAGCGTCTCCGGGTCCAGCCGCGCCGGGTCCGCGCGCACGTCGTACCGGCTCCGCTGCCGGATGGCGTCGATGCTCGTCTTGCCGCAGACGCCGCACGCGCTGGTCGTGTAGAAGGATCGCTCGACCGAGACCTCGGGCGGCTCGACGCCCTCGGCGAGCGTGACGTCGATGACGTTCATCGTGTCGGTGTCGGCGCAGTAGCGCATCGCCCGGACGTCGTCGGCGGACCGCACGACGCCCTCGCCGTGCAGGAATCCGGCGACCAGGTCGAAGTCGTCACCGGGCGTCCGCATGGTCACCGACAGCGGGCGCCCGGCCAGCCGGATCTCCAGCGGCTCCTCGACCACGAGCGTGTCGGGACGCTGGCGCGTGCCCCGCTCGTCGATGTGCGCGATCCGCCGCCGTACCGTCACTCGGCCCATGCGCCCGACGCTACCCCCTTGAGCGGCGAAGACGCCTCCGTGCGCGGAGGGTGGTGGAAAGACCACCGATAAAGGATGTTCAATAAGGCACGTGGGCATCGAGTATTGGCCGGTTTTCCGCCAGCTGACCGGTTCCGACCGGCTCGGGCGGGGGAAGGCCACACGGTCGAAGAACACCGACGCGCTCCGGGCGCGGACGGGCGAGGCCGACCGGGTCGTGGAGTCCGTGTGCCCCTACTGCGCGGTCGGGTGCGGGCAGAAGGTCTACGTCAAGGACGAGAAGGTCATCCAGATCGAGGGCGACCCGAACTCCCCGATCTCGCGCGGGCGGCTCTGCCCCAAGGGGTCGGCCAGCAAGCAGCTCGTCACCTCCCCGGGCCGCCAGACCAAGGTCCTCTACCGGCGTCCCCACGGCACCGAGTGGGAGTCGCTCGACCTCGACGAGGCGATGGACATGATCGCCGACCGGGTCATCGAGGCGCGGCGCAGCGGCTGGGAGGACACCTACGAGGGCAAGCCCGTCCGCCGCACGATGGGCATCGCCAGCCTCGGCGGGGCCACGCTCGACAACGAGGAGAACTACCTCATCAAGAAGCTCTGGAGCGCGCTCGGCGCGATCCAGATCGAGAACCAGGCCCGTATTTGACACTCCTCCACCGTCCCCGGTCTGGGGACCAGTTTCGGGCGTGGCGGCGCCACGACGTTCCAGCAGGATCTGGCGAACGCCGACTGCATCGTCATCCAGGGCTCGAACATGGCCGAGTGCCACCCGGTCGGGTTCCAGTGGGTGATGGAGGCCAAGGCGCGCGGCGCGAAGATCTTCCACGTCGACCCGCGGTTCACCCGCACCAGCGCGGTGGCGCACCGTCACGTGCCCATCCGCGCCGGAAGTGACATCGTGCTGCTCGGCGCCCTGGTCAACCATGTGCTGAGCGGCGGCCACGACTTCCGCGAGTACGTCCGGAGCTACACCAACGCGGCGTCGATCGTGAGCGAGGACTTCCGCGACACCGAGGACCTCGACGGCCTGTTCTCCGGCTACGACGCCGAGAAGCGGGAGTACGACCCGACGAGCTGGGCGTACCGGAACGGCGACCCCCAGGCGGCGGCCGGCACGCGCGACGAGGCGAGACCCGACGAGGGCCGGTCCCACGAACACGGGCCGGGCGCGACGTTCGAGGCGACGCCGTCGCAGACCGGGCACGCGCCGCAGCGCGACGAGACGCTCCAGCACCCGCGCTGCGTCTACCAGATCCTCAAGCGGCACTTCGCGCGGTACACGCCCGAGCTGGTCGAGGAGATGTGCGGCATCGGCCCGGAGCGGTTCGCCGAGCTCGCCGACGCCATCGTGGCGAACTCCGGCCGCGACCGGACGACCGCGTTCGTCTACAGCGTCGGCTGGACCCAGCACACGGTCGGCGCCCAGTACATCCGCACGGCCGCGATCCTGCAGCTGCTGCAACATCGGCCGGCCGGGCGGCGGCATCCTCGCGCTGCGCGGGCACGCGAGCATCCAGGGCTCCACCGACATCCCGACGCTGTTCAACCTGCTGCCGGGCTACCTGCCGATGCCGTACGCCCACGAGCACGAGAGCCTCGACACCTACCTCGAACGCGCGGCCGGCGACACGGGTTTCTGGGGCAACAAGCGCGCCTACATGGTGAGCCTGCTCAAGGCCTGGTGGGGCGACGCGGCGACCGCGGACAACGACTTCTGCTTCGACTACCTGCCGCGCCTGACCGGCGACCACGGCACCTACCACACGGTGCTCGACCAGATCGCCGGCAAGGTCAAGGGCTACTTCCTGATGGGGGAGAACCCCGCCGTCGGCTCGGCGGGCGGGCGGCTCCAGCGCCAGGGTCTCGCCGCGACCGAGTGGCTCGTGGTCCGCGACCTGAACCTCATCGAGAGCGCCGAGTTCTGGAAGAACTCCCCGGAGATCGCCGCGGGCGAGACCAGCCCCGAGCGGATCGCCACCGAGGTGTTCTTCATGCCCGCCGCGGCTCACACCGAGAAGGACGGCACGTTCACCAACACGCAGCGGCTGCTCCAGTGGCACCACAAGGCGCTGGACCCGCCGGGCGACGCGCGCAGCGACCTGTGGTTCATCTACCACCTCGGCCTGCGCGTACGCGAGCGGCTGGCCGGGTCCACGGACCCGAACGACCGTCCGGTCCAGGATCTGAGCTGGGACTACCCGGTCGAGGGCCCGCACGACGACCCGTCCGCCGATGCCGTGCTGCGCGAGATCAACGGGTACGACGGCGACGGCGAGCCGCTCGCCGGCTTCACCGCGCTGAAGGACGACGGCTCGACCTCCTCCGGCTGCTGGATCTACTCCGGCTGCTACACCGGCGGCGTCAACCAGACCGCGCGCCGCCGGCCGGGCCGGGACCAGTCGTGGGTGGCACCCGAGTGGGGCTGGGCGTGGCCGGCGAACCGCCGCATCCTGTACAACCGCGCCTCCGCCGACCCGGAGGGCCGTCCGTGGAGCGAGCGCAAGGCCTACGTCTGGTGGGACGGCGAGCAGTGGACCGGCCACGACGTGCCGGACTTCGAGAAGACCAAGCCGCCGTCATATGAGCCCCCGCAGGGCGCGACGGCGCAGGCCGCCATCGCCGGGACCGACCCGTTCATCATGCAGACCGACGGCAAGGCCTGGCTGTTCGTGCCCAAGGGACTCCTGGACGGGCCGCTGCCGACCCACTACGAGCCGCAGGAGTCGCCGGCCGTCAACCCGCTCTACGCCCAGCAGGACAACCCGGCCCGGCAGCTCTATCCGCGGCGTGACAACCGCTATCACCCGGCCGGCAGCTCGGTGTACCCGTACGCGTTCACGACGTACCGGCTGACCGAGCACCACACGGCGGGCGGCATGAGCCGGTTCCTGCCGTACCTGTCGGAGCTGCAGCCGGAGATGTTCTGCGAGGTCTCCCCGGCGCTGGCCGCCGAGCGCGGGCTGACCAACGGCGGCTGGGCCACCATCGTCACCGCGCGGACCGCGATCGAGGCGCGGGTGCTGGTCACCGACCGGATGTCGCCGCTGCGGATCCAGGGACGCACCGTCCACCAGGTCGGCCTGCCCTACCACTGGGGCACCTCCGGCGTCGTGCGGGGCGACTCGGCCAACGACCTGCTGCCCATCGTGCTCGACGCGAACACCCACATCCAGGAGAGCAAGGCCGCGACCTGCGACATCCGCCCCGGCCGTCGCCCTCAGGGCGCCGCGCTCGGCGCCCTGGTACGCCGCTATCGCCGCCAGGCGGGAATCCCGGAGGACTGAGATGAGCAACAGCCTGTACGGGCCGCTGCACGACGTTGCCGAGGACGCGGGGTACGCCGACCCGCCGGCGCGCGCCGGGTTCTTCACCGACACGTCGGTGTGCATCGGGTGCAAGGCGTGCGAGGTGGCGTGCAAGGAGTGGAACGCCATCCCCGACGATGGGTTCGCGCTCACCGGCATGTCCTACGACAACACCGGCCAGCTCGGCGCGAGCACGTGGCGGCACGTAGCGTTCATCGAGCAGTCCCGGCCGCGCGAGGTCGGCGACGGCGACGGCGGCACCCGCTGGCTCATGGCCTCGGACGTGTGCAAGCACTGCACGCACGCCGCGTGCCTGGACGTGTGCCCGACCGGCGCGCTGTTCCGCACCGAGTTCGCCACCGTCGTCGTGCAGCAGGACGTCTGCAACGGCTGCGCCTACTGCGTGTCGGCCTGCCCGTACGGCGTGATCGACCGGCGCGAGGGCGACGGCCGCGCCTGGAAGTGCACGATGTGCTACGACCGGATCGGCGACGGCATGGAGCCGGCGTGCGCCAAGGCCTGCCCGACCGACTCGATCCAGTACGGCCCACTGGACGAGCTGCGCGAACGCGCCCGCGTGCGTCTCGACGAGCTGCACGACGAGGGCGTCGCGGAGGCGCGCCTCTACGGCGAGGACGAGAACGACGGCGTCGGCGGCGACGGCGCGTTCTTCCTGCTGCTGGACGAGCCGGAGACCTATGGCCTGCCGCCGGACCCGGTGGTGACCACCCGCGACCTGCCCGCGATGTGGAAGTGGGCCGGAGGAGCCGCGGCGGCCCTGGCCGGCTGCGTCGCCGTGTCCTTCCTCGGGAGGCGCTGATGCCGAAACGCGGTGGCGAGCGGTCCATGGTGCCGCGCGCGGAGTTCGGGTCCTACTACGGGCGGCCGGTGCTGAAACGGCCGCGCTGGAAGGCGCCCCACCTGCCCGGCTACCTCTACTTCGGCGGGCTGTCGGGAGCGGCGGCGGCGATGGCCGCGATGGCGGACGCGACCGGGCGCGAGCGGCTCTCGCTGGTCGGCCGGGTCACCGCCGCCACGGCGGCGGCCGCGGGCTC
>NZ_JBHLZP010000497.1:0-5837 GCF_042429965.1 Actinoallomurus acaciae | reverse complement strand
AGCAGAACGGCCCGGCCGCCGCCGTCGCGCCCGGATCGAGCGGCGCGAGCCGGACCATCCGCCACGGCTCGTCCTCGCAGCGCGCCCGCACCGTGACCGCGTCACCGGCCCGGCTCGCCCGTACTGTGACCCGGCGCCCGGACCACTCGGGCACGGGCGCCACCGACCAGTCCGAGACCCCGCGCGTCACGACGGCGCCGAGCTGGGGCAGCCCGTCGCTGACCTCGATCCCGGCCTTGATCCAGTTCTGCGCGTCGACCCGGACCATGAGCCCGGCCTGGTCGTACAGCTCCTCGAACCGCGCGACGAACTCCACCTCGACCGCACACCCGGAAGGGAGGCCGGTGAGCAGCGCGTGCCCGTCGTCCCGTACGAAGCCGTAGCTCGTCGTACGCCAGAAGTCACTCTCGCGCCGGGTCGTGACCAGCAGCGCGTCCCCGTCCATCTCGGCACGCAGCGGAGGGTTGAGCCACGCCGCGTCGGACCACCCGACGACCTCGCGTTCGTCCATGGTCCTCAGTATCGGACCTCGCTCTGCAGCAACGGTGGATACACGGAGGACGGCTCACCGTCGACGGTGGTGCCCGCGAACTGCAGCATCGCCCGCAACGCGCCGTGCATCGGCGCCGGGTAGTCCAAGGCCGGAGCCGACACCTCATCGAGCATGCGGAGGTGCTCGGAGGTGAGGGCGACCTCCAGGCCGGCGAGGTTGTCCTCCAGATGGTCCACGCGCCGGGCGCCGAGGATGGGCACGACCGTGCCCTCGCGAGCGCGCAGCCAGGCCAGCGACACCGCCGCCGAGGTGGTCCCGAGCTCGTCGGCGACCGCGGCGACGGCGTCGATGACGGTGTACTCGTCCTCGCCGGGGCCGCCGACGTAGGCCGTGCGGGCCGAGTCGGTGACCTGCGTGCCGCGCCGGTACTTGCCGGACAGGAAGCCGTTCTTCAGCGGGCTCCAGGCGACCATCGCCATGCCCTGGTCGAGCGCGAGCGGCCCGAGCTCGCCCTCGACGGTACGGGCCAGCAGCGAGTACTCGACCTGTAGCGCGATGAGCGGGGTCCAGCCTCTGAGCAGCGCCGTGGTCTGCGCCTGGGCGGTGACCCAGGCGGGCGTGTTGGAGAAGCCCACATAGCGGATCTTCCCGGCCTGGACGAGGTCGTCGAGGGCGCGAAGGGTCTCCTCGATCGGAGTGTTCCGGTCCCAATTGTGCAACCAGTACAGGTCGAGGTGGTCGGTCCGCAGTCGGCGGAGGGTCTGGTCGAGCTGGGCGATGATCGACGAGCGGCCGGCGCCGCCGCCGTTGGGGTCACCGGGGTGGAGGTTGGTGAAGAACTTCGACGCCAGCACCACGTGCTCGCGCAGCCCGGGCCGGGCGGCGAAGAAGTCACCGAGGATCTTCTCCGAGTGGCCGTTGGTGTAGAAGTTCGCGGTGTCGATGAAGTTCCCGCCCCGGTCCAGGTAGGTCGCCAGGATCCTCTCGGACTCCTCGACGCCGCACCCGGCACCGCCGGGATCTTCGCCGAAGGTCATCGCGCCGAGCGCGAACGGGCTGACCCGCAGCCCGGACCGGCCGAGGGTGACGTAGTGATCGAGCGGCATGTGCGTGCTCCCGTGCCGTACGGAATGGTCCCGCTCATCGAAACGCGCGCCGGGTGGTCCACGGTAGGCGGATCCGCGCGAAGTCTTGCCTGATACTGCCGACTTCGCTCCGATCGGCCTTGCCCCGGAGCGGTCGCCATGGTTCCGTGAGGTGTGCGCTCCACCCCCGACGTCCTGGACGAGATCCGCCGTCTCATCGCGGGGCACGCCCGGCCGGATCTTCGGACGGCGATCGACGGGCTGCGGCTGTCGAAGGTGGAGTCGGCGCCGCCGGACCATTCGCTGACCGAGCCGCTGCTGGTCGTCATGGCCCAGGGCGGCAAGCGTCTCCTGCTCGGTGACCAGGTGTTCGAGTACCGGACGGGGCAGTTTCTCGTGGTCACCGCCGACCTGCCCGTCACCGGCCACTTCCTCGACGCCAGCCCGCAGCTGCCGTCGCTGGCCCTGGGCCTGGTGCTGCGGCCGGAGGCCATCGCCCCGCTGCTGCTGGAGACACCACCCGGACGGTGGTCCAGATCCAGAACCGACGCGCCCGCGATCGCGACCGGCGCCGCCTGGCCCGAGTTGCTCGACGCCGTGACACGACTGCTGCGGCTCCTCGACCACCCTGCGGACGCGCCCGTGCTCGCCCCCCTGGTCGAACGGGAGATCCTCTGGCGGCTGCTCACCGGCCCGCACGGTGGCATGATCCGCCAGATCGGACTGGCCGACAGCGGCCTGTCCCACGTCAGCCGCGCCATCCGGTGGATCCGCGACAACTACGCCGAGCCGATGCGGATCTCCGATCTGGCGCGGCTGGCCGGGATGAGCCCGTCCGCGTTCCACCGGCACTTCCGCGCCGTCACGACCCTGAGCCCCCTGCAGTTCCAGAAGCGCATCCGGCTCCAGGAGGCCCGGTCCTTGCTGGTCACCCGCCCCGGCGACGTCGCCGGCGTCGGGCATCGCGTCGGCTACGACAGCCCCACGCAGTTCAACCGAGAGTACCGGCGGCTGTTCGGCGCCCCACCCGGCCAGGACGCCGCGCGCCTCCGCGCGGACCCCGGCCCGCACGACACCCGGCACCTGCCCTGACCGCGTCCGGACCGCGTGCGTTTCTGTGATCTCGGTCGTGTTCTCGGCGAAGGTCTGGCCGTACGCTCATCCGTCATGGAACCGGATGTTCTGGGCGCGGACTACGAGGCGCTCCGGCTGAGCTTCGAGGATGACGGCGAGGGCGAGGTCGTCGCGACGCTGGTCCGTCGCCGCGCCTCTGGGCGGAAGGCCGTGCTGTACGTTCACGGCTTCGTCGACTACTTCTTCCAGGCGCACCTCGCCGACTTCTACGTCGAGCGCGGCTACAGCTTCTACGCGCTCGACCTGCGCAAGTACGGCCGGTCGCTGCTGCCGCACCAGACCCCGTACTTCGCCCGCAGCATGACCGACTACTTCCCCGAGCTCGACGAGGCGGTGCGGCTGATCCGGGAGGAGAACGACGTACTGCTCGTCAACGGGCACTCGACGGGCGGGCTCATCACGGCGCTGTGGGCCGACCGGGTGCGCGGTCAGGGGCTGATCGACGGGCTGTTCCTCAACAGCCCGTTCCTGGAGCTGAACGTCCCGGCGCCGGTGCGGACGCTCGCCGGGCCGCTCGTGCGCGCGGCGGCGCGGGCGTGGCCGAAGGGCGTGTTCCCGACCGGGCCGTCGGAGTCGTACGTACGGACCATCCACCGTGACCACGGCGGAGAGTGGGACTTCGACCTGACGTGGAAGCCGGAGAAGGGCACCGTGCGTCTGGGCTGGCTGGCCGCGATCATACGGGCGCACCGGCAGGCGCACGCCGGGCTGGCGATCGACGTGCCGGTGCTCGTGATGGCCTCCACGCGCAGCGCGCGGAGCAAGAAGGACGACATGACCAGCGCGGACTCCGTGCTGAACGCCGACGACATCGCCCGCTGGTCGACGCGGCTCGGGCCGCACGTCACCTGCGTGCGCATCGACGGCGGCCTGCACGACCTGAGCCTGTCCGCCGCGCCGGTACGGGACCGGTTCTTCGTGGAGCTGGACCGCTGGCTGGCGGCCTACATGGACGTCAGAACTCCTGTTCCCCGCCCTCCTGGCTCACCGTGAAGATGTGCCGGCTGGCGGCGCAGACCGACTCGAGGATGTGCACGGGAGTGTCGTCGGCGGAGTAGGACGCCCGCAGCACCTGGACGGCCCACTCGCCCAGGTCGAGTTCGAGCGCCTCGGCCTCCGCGCGCGTCGCGGGCCGGGCCATCAGGGTCTCCTCCGCGTGGCCGAAGCCGTACCCCAGCTCCTTCAGGCACTCGCGCAGTGACGGCCGGATGGGGCCCGGCTCGGCCACGGACGTGCCCGCGAACAGGTCGGCGCGGAAGTAGGAGGTGACCAGGCGCACCGGCACGTCGTCGGCGAGGATCACCCGCCGGCGCGCGATCACCTCATCGCCCGTCTGCACGCGCAGGCAGCTCGCGACGTGCTCGCTCGACGGCTCGGTGCCGACGAACAGCACGCGGTGGCCGGGGCGTACGCCCTGCCGTTCGGCGGCGGTGACGAAGGCGGCGTTGTTGGCGAGAACGGCCGGCGTGGTGGGCAGCGCGCGGTGCACGATGACCTGAGGCCGGGTCTCGGGCGGCGGCTGCGGAGCACGTGACGCCGGGCCCTTGCGCATCTGGGAGATGCGGCCGGGCGACACGCCGAGGACGCTGGCGATCTCTTCGAGCCGGTGGCCGCTCTCGCGGGCTTCGGCGATCGCCTGGCGGCGCATGCGGGCCGCCTCTTCGACGAGGTTCTGCTGTTCGGTCATGGCCTGGCCGAGCGCGCAGGCGCGCTCGATCGGGTCGGAGATCGTGGCGATCTCGTGGAGGGTGTTGAGGTTCACTGCGTCGGCACTCCGGTGTTCGAGACGAACTCGGCCCCCTGTTGCATGGTCACACATTGTGGTCGTATGCTCACAGCATAGTTTCTTTACCCTCCCTAAAGCCCGCCCTGAGGAGTGATGTCGCCATGCGCGAAACACCGTTCGGTCACCGCGGCGATCGTGATATAGGCGAAACGGCCCCAGGTGGCGGGATCGGCGCACGCGGCGGGCGGCCCGATATCCCGGCCACGGCCGGCGGGCCGGTGCTCGGCTCGATCGTCCTCGCGCGCCGTCCCGAGGAGGTCGCGGCGGCCCGCCGGTTCGTCGCCAAGGTCCTCGGCGACCGGCCCGAGATCGACACCGCACTGCTGCTGACCAGCGAGGCGGTCACCAACGCGGTGATCCACGCCACCGGTCCGACCGTGACCGTCACGATCACCCGGACCGCCGCGGGCATACGTGTGGAGGTCGGCGACGGCGGGGCCGACACCGTCCCCACGATCCGCGATCGCGGCGACCTGCCGACCGATGGTGATCTTCGCGAGGGCGGCCGGGGCGTCCTGCTGATCCGGCGGCTCGCGGTCCGCTCCGGCTTCCGCGCCGACGAGAGCGGCCTCACCTACTGGTTCGAGTTATGAGACCGATGAGGTGGTGAGATCAGTCGAACTGGGACAGGTCGAAGTTGTCGAACAGCATCTGGGCGTCGGTGCCGTTGCCGTTGTCGAGCCGGGCCATCAGGCCGGCACCGCCGTTCGCCAGGGGAGCGTCGCCGTCGGTGGCCTCGGCCGCGAGCTTGCCGTTGACCCACAGGCGCAGGTGGACCTTCTTCCCGTCCTGTTCGCACACGGCCTGCAGGCGGTTCTTCTTCCCCTCCTTGAACCCCGGGGCCGAGTTCTTCTGCGCCAGTTCCTTCGACCCCGCCTTCCCGGCCTCCTTGCGGATCAGCGCGCCCCGCCCGTCGGCCCGGACGAAGAAGTCATAGGAGCTCGAGTCGCTGCCGTCGCCCTCACCGCGGCAGTACACCCCCAGCAGGCCGTACGGCGGGCTCTGCTTGACGGTGGCGTCGGCGCTGACCAGAAGCTTGGTCGGCAGGGCGTTGTCGACCGGTGCCTTCGACCAGGACTCCGTGTTGATGCTGCCGCCCGCATCGATGCGATAGCCGCCCTGGAAGTACCCGGTGTCGGAGATCCACGTCGAGCCGGACCAGCCGGAGCCGGTGTTGGAGAAGTCGTCGGAGAAGACCGTGGTGGGGTTGGACGGCGGTCCGCCTCCACGCGTGCCCAGGTACACCGCGCCGCCCACCAGGACCACCAGCACGACCGCGGCCGCGGCCAGCACGGGCGGCCGTGGCCAGATCGGCCGGCCGGCCGGCGGCGTCGGCGGG
>NZ_JBHLZP010000496.1:0-5840 GCF_042429965.1 Actinoallomurus acaciae | reverse complement strand
CGGCCGTGGCGGCCGGTGTCCTCGCCCTGCCGGACGACACGCCGGGGCACGGCGGGGTCACGCCGCCCGCCTCCACGCCGCGGGCCCTGGACGCCCGATCGGTCCTGCTGGCCGGCGCGGAGTACGCCGCGAAGCAGCCGGCGGCGACGCACGGGGCCTACTGGTACTCCCAGATCCGCGAGGTGGATCGGGCCCGGCAGCCCGGAAAGGGCATCAAGGGCAATGGCACGAGCGCCAACGGGGGGCCCAGAAACGGACCCTACTTTCCCTTCCACGCGTACGTCGGCATCACGTGGGAGAACTGGGACCCGTACCGGCAGGGCCAGCCCTCGCGGACGGTGGACCGGGACATCCAGCCCCAGTTCACCACCCCGGCGGACAAGGCCGCCTGGCAGCGGGCGGGGTCACCGTCGCTGACCGACATGAAGCCCTTCTCGGCCGACGCCCACACGGCCGACGATCCCTACCTCGAACTGGGCCCCGGGGGCACGACAATGGCCGGCCTGGCGAAACTCCCCACCACCGCCGCGGGCCTGCGACGCATGGTCGTGGCGGACCGGAACCGCAGGATCGCCGAACTGCGGAAGTACCACGCGCAGAGCCAGGAGGCCTCGCTGACCGAGGACGTCCTGAACGCCGGCATCGCGATCATCAACGCACCCGCGCCGCCGACGGTGCGCGCGGCGGCGTACCGCATGCTCGCCGCCCAGAAGGGCATCCGCTCCATCGGCCCGGCCCGCGACGGACTCGGCCGCTCCGGCGTGGCCCTGGCCGTCCGTGTCGAGGAGAACACGATGCAGGGCCTTCGGCGGAGCGAGGAGCACCTGGTCATCGATCCGGCATCGGCGCGGATCCTGGCGCGCGAGTACTACCCGATCGGTGCGGACGGCACGGCCACGAGCGAGATCGACAACTCGACCCTGATGATCACCGCCGGCTGGACCGACCGCATCGGCGTGCCCTCCCACGGCTGATCCTCCGGCACCGGCATAGCGGCGGCACCCCGGAAGCGTCAAAAAAGGGGAAACCGGACCGGACGGATCGGCGAAGTACGGGTGTGGGCAGCGCAGCGAGCATGAACGGTGGTCCCGATGCTGAGAAACCTGCTGGCACAGATCGCGGAACTCTTCGACCCCGACCCGGACCTGCATTCGGGGGACGACAGTCACGCGCTCGGCGACGAGGAGGACGAGGAGGAGTGGTGAACCCGTTGTTCACGATGGACGATGTACGGACCCGCACGTACAAGGCGCGCGACGCGTGGTGGACCGTGTTCCTGGTCGACCCCCTGGCCGGGCGGCTCGTCCGGTTCACCGCGAACCGGACGCCGCTGACCCCCGACCAGGTGTCGCTCGGCGCGCTGCTGCTGGGCCTGGGCGCGGCCGGGTGCTTCTGGACGGCCGGGCCGTGGCTGATCATCGGCGCGGTCCTGTACCACCTGAGCTTCGTGCTCGACTGCGTGGACGGCAAGCTCGCCCGGCTGACCGGCACGGGCACCGTCTTCGGCGGCTGGCTGGACTATGTGTTCGACCGGATCCGCGTGCTCGCCTGCGCCGTCGCCCTGACGGCCGGGCAGTACGCGGCCACCGGCCGGCCGGAATACCTCGGCCTGGGCATCGGGATCGTCTTCCTCGACATGCTTCGCTATCTCGACGCCCTGAAGGTGGCGGCCGTGCGCCGGGAGATGAACGGCCGGCTGCGCCACGCCGTTCCCGGAGACGGGCCGGAGCGGCCGCCGGTCGACCTCCAGCGGGGTTTCCGGCGGCGGTTCTCCTGGTACCTGCGGGTGCGCGACTGGCTGCTGCGCCACCGGGTCCGTACGCATCTGGTCAGCGGCATCGAGTTCCAGATGGCGGTGTTCATCGTCGGCCCGCTCTGCCACGCGATCATCCCGGTGACGGTGGTGGCCGGGGCGCTGATGCTGGTCTTCGAGGTGGGCATCGTCTACAAGCTGTGGCTGTCGTCGAAGGACTTCACGCAGGCGCTCGGCGAGGTCGAGACCTCGCGGGCGCCGGTGTGAGGACGCGCCGATCACCGGTCGGCGGATATCGTGCTGATACATCCGAGCGGGGCCTCTAGGCTTAGGGCATGTCCAGCCGTCACATCCTGACCGCGCCCGCCTGGCCGTACGCCAACGGGCCCCGCCACATCGGGCACGTCTCCGGCTTCGCGCTGCCCTGCGACATGTTCAGCCGCTTCCAGCGGATGGCGGGCAACAAGGTCCTGATGGTCAGCGGCACCGACGAGCACGGCACGCCGATCCAGGTCCAGGCCGACAAGGAGGGCGTGACCGCCCGGGAGCTCGCCGACCGCTACAACAAGGTGATCGGCCAGGACCTCCACGGCCTGGGCATGTCCTATGACCTGTTCACCCGGACGACGACGCGTAACCACTACGCCGTCGTCCAGGAGATCTTCAAGGGCCTCCACGCCAACGGCTACGTCTTCGAGAAGACGACGATGGGCGCGATCTCGCCCTCCACCGGCCGTACCCTCCCGGACCGCTACATCGAGGGCACCTGCCCGATTTGCGGCTATGACGGGGCGCGCGGCGACCAGTGCGACAACTGCGGCAACCAGCTCGACCCGATCGACCTGATCAACCCCCGCAGCCGCATCAACGGCGAAAAGCCGAAGTTCGTGGAGACCGAGCACTTCTTCCTCGACCTGCCCGCGTTCTCCGAGACGCTCGGGTCATGGCTGCAGAGCAAGGAGGGTCTCTGGCGGCCGAACGTCTACAAGTTCACCCGCAACCTCCTCGACGACATGCAGCCCCGCCCGATCAGCCGCGACCTCGACTGGGGCGTGCCGGTGCCGCTGCCGGGCTGGGTCGATCGGCCCGACAAGCGGCTGTACGTCTGGTTCGACGCGGTGATCGGTTACCTGTCGGCCTCGGTCGAGTGGGCCGGGCGCTCCGGCGACCCGGACGCCTGGCGCGCCTGGTGGCAGAGCCCGGACGCACAGTCGTACTACTTCATGGGCAAGGACAACATCGTCTTCCACTCCGAGATCTGGCCGGCGATGCTGCTGGGCTACAACGGCGAGGGCGACAAGGGCGGGCAGGTGGGCTCCCTGGGCCGGCTCGACCTGCCGTCCGAGGTGGTCTCCTCGGAGTTCCTGACCATGGAGGGGCGCAAGTTCTCCTCCTCGCGGCAGGTCGTGATCTACGTACGCGACTTCCTCGAGCGCTACGACGTCGACGCCCTGCGCTACTACATCGCGGTGGCCGGCCCGGAGAACCAGGACACCGACTTCACCTGGTCGGAGTTCGTCCGGCGCAACAACGACGAGCTCGTCGCCGCGTGGGGCAACCTGGTCAACCGGTCGATCTCGTTCGCGGCCAAGAACATCGGCGAGATCCCGGCGGCCGGCGAGCTGACCGAGGCCGACCGCACCATCCTGCAGCGCTCGCGCGCGGCGTTCGACGCGGTGGGCGCGGAGCTGACCCGGTCGCGGTTCAAGAACGCCGTCGGCGAGACCATGCGGACCGTCGCGGAGGCCAACAAGTACCTGTCCGAGCAGGCGCCGTGGAAGCTCCGCAACGAGGACCCGGAGCGGATGAAGACCATCCTCCACGTCGCGCTGCAGCTCGTGGACGACGCCAAGTCGCTGCTGACGCCGTTCCTGCCGAAGTCCTCGGACAAGGTGTACGCGATGCTCGGCGGCGAGGGCGAGTGGAGCGGCATGCCGGAGCTGCGCGACGTCGAGGAGGACGGCGGCCCCGGCTACCAGGTGCTGACCGGCGCCTATGACACGGCCGCGCGCTGGGAGTCCCGGCCGATCAGGCCGGGCGTCCCGCTGGCGCCGCCGAAGCCGCTCTTCACCAAGCTGGACCCCTCGGTCGTGGACGAGGAGCTGGCCCGGCTCGAGCAGTCGTGAGCGAAGTGAGCGGCACGGTCGGCACGCGGGCTCGGCGGGCGAAGGAGGCCTCGTGAGCCGCGGCGACTCGCGGGAGGCGGCCCCACCGCCTCCCGAGCCGCTGCCGGTCGAGGTGTTCGACAGCCACTGCCACCTCGACATCCTCAAGACGCCGGTCCCGGAGGTGCTCGCCGCGGCCCGCTCGGTGGGCATCCGCCGGGCGGTGACCGTGGGGTATGACCTGGCGTCGTCGCGGTGGTGCGCCGAGGCCGCCGCCGAGCACGACGACGTCTACGCGGCCGTGGCGATCCACCCCAACGACGCGGGCGACGCGACCGACGAGGTCCTCGACGAGATCGCCTCGCTCGCCGCGCTGCCGCACGTCCGCGCGGTCGGGGAGACCGGGCTCGACTACTACCGCGACTGGGCCGACCCGGGCGACCAGCACCGGTCCTTCCGCGCGCACATCGACATCGCCAAGCGCACCGGCACGGCGCTGGTCATCCACGACCGCGACGCCCACGACGACGTCCTGCGCGTCCTGACCGAGGAGGGCCCGCCCGACCAGGTCGTCTTCCACTGCTTCTCCGGCGACCGGGAGATGGCCAAGGTCTGCGCCGACCGGGGATACGTCATGAGCTTCGCCGGCAACGTCACCTTCAAGAACGCCGGAGACCTGCGCGAGGCGGCGGAGGTCGCGCCGCCGGAGCTGCTCCTGGTGGAGACCGACGCGCCGTACCTCACGCCCGTGCCCTACCGCGGCCGGCCGAACGCCCCGTACCTCGTGCCGCTGACCGCCCGCTGCCTCGCCGAGGTCAAGGGCATGGACCTGACCGAGCTGTGTGACACCATCAGCCGCAACGGCGAACGCGTCTTCGGGCCCTGGTGATCCAGGTCGTTGATGGGTTGTTGGTGGGCCGGTCGTAGGCATGGAGGGCGCCCATGATCGGTGTGTGAAGACAAAGCTGGACGCCCTTGTGATCGAACTGTAGGTCCATCTGGGTGATCATGTCCTGTCCTCACAGCGGTAGCCGCGGTGTCGGGGCCGGCCCCGGTTGTTGAGTGATGCCGAGCTGGTGTGTGTCGCGGTCGCGCGGGTGCTGTCGCGGTGTGATGAGGAACGCCGCTGGCTGCGCCTGGCGCCGGGCCGGATCGGGCACGTGTTCCCGCGGCTGCCCCTGTCGGTCCGGATAACGACCGGCATTTGCGCGCGCTGGGCCCGGTCATGTCTTAGATCGTGCTGGGGCCGGCACGCGCGGTCCCGACCTGGCACGAACGGCTACGCCTAGTGGATGGCACACCCGTGCGATGTGGCGCATCCCGCGTCACCGTGAACCGCTCAGGCCTCGGTGAGATCGCCGCGTACGGGCGAGACGCCTCCCATCACGCCTTCCACCGGGGGCCAAGCTGATGCTCATCACCACCGCCGAGGGGGCCCTGACCTCCTACAGCCTGGCTCACCCCAAAGATCTCGACGAACGCGAACGAGCCCTCCACCCGCCCCACGTCCACTGCCGGGCCCTGCCCGATCGTGTGCGGCAAAGGCTTCACCGGAGCCGGCATCGAAAAGGCCACCACCGAACCGGGCCACCCGCTGATCCACCCGACTCGCCACGACGAGCCACCACTGAAGACCAACCCGTTCCCCGCCTGACTACACCAGCGGATCGAAGCGATCATCTGGACCCTTGAAGAACCAACCCGGCCTCGAACGCCACAACGCCTGCACCACTGAAGGCCTATGGACGCGCACATCCCAGCGAATCCCGGCCCTCAAAACCGTGATCTGACACAACCAGCTCATCGGCGCACCCATCAAACGATCACTGACCGCCCACGACCACTAACCACCGACCCACACATCTCCCATCAACGATCTAGAGCATGTTCCGAAGCCCCGCCGGGCCGGGAAAGTCCCGCCCTCCCAGACACTCCCCGCCCTCCCAGACACTCCCCGCCCTCCCAGACACTCCCCGCCCTCC
>NZ_JBHLZP010000495.1:1015-6893 GCF_042429965.1 Actinoallomurus acaciae | reverse complement strand
GGCAGCGCCGCGCCGGCCGCCACCGGCGTCAGGCACGGGACCGCGATCGGTCCGCTCGCCGAGGCGTGCGCCGTACCGGCGCCTGGGGCCGTGTGCTGGTCCGAGCGGCCCGCGAGTGCGCTGGTGTCCGTACGCCGGGCGCCGAGACCTCCCTGCCTGGGCCTGGCCGCGAACGTCGTGCCCGCTGCCCCGCCGGAGTGTCAGGTCACTCCCGGGCCGGCAGGTCGATCGGGCGGCCCTCCTCCAGGAGTGCGGCGATGCCCGGAACGGTGATGTCGTCCATCAGTCTGCGGACCTCGTCGGTCAGTGGCAGCGGCATGCCGACGGCGCGAGCCATCCGCCGGGCGTTGTCGATGTCCTTGACGTACCACGTCAGGCGCATCAGCTCGATCTCGCGGAGGGTGCGGCTGTCGGTCGGTCCGGCGGCGAGCGCGGGACGCATCAGCTCTGGTGGCACGCCGAGCCGCGAGCCGAGGGAGAGCGCCTCGGCGATCGCGGCGATCTGAGCCCAGTGGATCAGGTTGTTGACGGTCTTGCCGACCTGACCGCACCCGAGCGCGCCCAGGTGGTGCACTGCCGAGCAGAAGGCGTCGAACACCGGACGGGCACGCCGCAGCGGCGCCTCGTCCCCGCCGACCAGCAGGTTGATCTCCCCGGCCTCGGCGCCGCGCACGCCGCCGGTCAGGGCCGCGTCGAGCACGTCCACGGCGTTCGCCGCGCCGGCCAGCGTGCGGCACGTCTCGGGGCGTACCGAACTGCAGACGACGAGCACCGAGCCGGGCTTGAGGAACGCCAGCAGCCCGCCGTCCGGCAGGCACGCCTCCAGCACGTCCTCGTCGCCGCGCAGGCAGACCAGGCAGACGTCGGTGCCCGCGGCGAGCTCCGCGAGCGAGTCACAGACCCGGGCGCCGAGCGCGGCCAGCGGCCGGGCCGCCTCCGGATCGAGGTCGAGGCACCGTACGTCGAATCCGGCCCGGCGGATGTGTCCGGCGATCGGACCGCCCATCGCGCCGAGTCCCAGCGCGCCCACCACTGTCATCCCATGGCCTCCCTCGGCGGACCGGCCCCGGAACCACATGCCCGTGTCGCCCCCCGGCGCAACGCCCGCGGCCGGCCACGAACGGTCACAACTTCCGCACTATGGCATGTTGGTAAGACCATTTTCAACGCCGAGAAGCGCATGACCGAGCGTGCCGACGCCATGACAGCTCGTCGTCGTTCCGCGGTCTCATTGACCAGCCCCCCTGTTAGGTATAAAGGTAGTACCAATGGAGTGCAGCATACGGCGGGCGACACACCCGCGCGGGTATCGGCCGACGCGCCGATCGTCGGGGCCGGTCCGACCGGGCTGTCCCCCGTCCCCTGCGTGCTCGGCGTCGTGACGGCCCGGGCGGACCGCTTCCGCCCCGTCGTGGCTGCGCGACGAAGACCACTGGAGGTTCACATGGGCAAGAGCGGGCGGGTGTTTCTGCGTGGCATCACGTCGGAGACCTACGGGCTGAAGGAGTTCCGGCGCCGGCAGCTGACCGCACCCCGGGTCCGCGACGACTCGGTCGTCGTCGACGACGCCAAGGTCGCCCACTCCGGTGACTCGGAACAGTCCCGTACGTGGTGGCGGATCGGCCCGGGCGACGACCCGTTCCTGACCCAGAGCCTCCAGGTCCACTTTGTCGAGCTTCCGCCCCATTCCTCCAACCACGGCCACGGGCACCAGAACGAAGCGGCCTTCTACATCCTGGAGGGCGCCGGCTATGAGATCCACGACGACCAGCGCTACGAATGGGCCAAGGACGACCTCGTCCTGGTCCACACCGACTCCGTTCACCGCCACTTCAACCCCCACGACCAGACCGCCCGTTGCCTGGTGATGAAGGCCAAGTCCCTGTGGATGTACCTGGGTCTCATCCAGCAGGGACGCAGCGGCCCGGTCGAGGACGAGGACCGCTTCGGGCCGCGCGAGGACTGGGGCGCGATCTGGACGCCCGGCGTGGCCGACCGCAAGAAGGTCGTCAAGCCCGCCGACACGCCCTGGGAGACCACCCCCCTCGGCCGCGTGCGCGTGCTGTCCTCCCCCCGGCACACCGACGTGCGGACCTTCAGCGTCGACGCCTTCGTCCTCGACATTCCGGCCGGGAGCCGGTCGGGCAAACGCTGGCACATGGCCGACGAGGTGCTGTACGTGCTCTCCGGCGAGGGGTACAGCCTGCACTGGGAGGTCGAGGCCGAGATCGCCGAACGCTACTACGCGCGGGTGGCCAAGGAGCCGACGCGGCACGAGATCAAGGCCGGCGACACCCTCTACGTCCCCCACAACACCGTCGCCCAGCACTTCGCCGCCGACGGAACCCCGCTCCGGCTGCTCTCCGGGCAGAACCGCATCTTCAAGCACCTCGGCTACGACAACGTCGTCTACCTCGAGAACGCCCCCGAATACGACGACGCGCGCACTCCCGCGAACGCCGAGGCCTGAGGAGCGCTCATGCCGAACCGAACCACCACCCGCGTGACGCACTACCACGTGCAGAAGAAGCGTCGTGCGGAGTTCCTCGAGGAATGGCGCGGCTACCAGAAGACCGTCGTGGCCCGTGAGGACGTCGCGATGGCCGAGACGGCGCCGGGCGTACGCCGCGGGGTGTACGTCGGCGCGGACGGCGACCGTCCCACGCGGACGATGGACGCCCTCGCGCACGAGGTCGACCCGGGCACGGTCACGAACGTCAACCGGCACTCCTGGGACGTCATGGTCTTCTGCGTCGCCGGCCACGGCTGGGCCGAGATCGACGGCCGGCGCATCGACTGGGGACCCGGCGACTCGCTGCACCTGCCGCTGTGGTCCTGGCACCGCTTCGGCAACGACGGCACCGAGCCCTGCCGGTACCTGACGTTCTCCGCCGAGCCGCTCATGTCCACCATGGGCTACTCCATCTACGAGGACGGCGGCGACACCCCGTACGCCGAGCTGCCGCCCAAGCCCGTGCAGTCGCCGGCGATCCCCGGGGCCGACCCGTACGCCCGGCGCAGCCAGCGCCTCGCGGCCGAACAGGACCGCCGGCGCAACGGCCGGCTCCACACCGGCTGGGACGAGCTGGAACTGCTCAACACCCCTCGCGGCACCCGGACCACGTTCCTCCTCGACCGGGCGATCGGCTACCAGGCGTCGGGCATGTCGATGGCGATGTTCGAGATCGGGCCCGGCCGGGGCCAGTCGATGCACCGCCACCCCGGAGAGGCCTGGCTGTACGTCGTGGAGGGTCACGGCAGGTCGTTCCTCGGCACCGAGCCCGAGGTCGGAGAGTTCCACGAGTGGAAGAAGGGCGACATCATCGTCGTCGACCACTACCTGTGGCACCAGCACCTCAACTCCGACCCGGACCACACCGCCAAAGTCGTGCGCATCCACATGTTCGACAGCCTCCTCGACACGATGCGCGTCCTCATGGACCCGATGGTGCTGTTCGAGGAGCCACCGGACGCGATCCGCGACAAGCAGGCCGGCGATCCCAGCACCATCGACTGGCCGGCCCTCACCCGGCCCACCTGGGAATGGTGAACGGACCGGCGCTGCCGGAGGGCGTGCTCTCGCTGCACGCCCTGCCCGCCGATCATCACGAGGGCCCCTGGGACCACATCGTCACGCCACCGGGCCTGAAGGAACGGCTGCTCTCCCAGGCGCTGCTCACCCTCCTGCACGGGCGGCGCCTGGCGACCCTCGCCGGGCTGCCGCACGGGCTGATCGTGCTGGCCGGCCCGCCCGGCACGGGCAAGACCACCCTCGCCCGTGGCCTCGCCCAGCGCGCCGCCCTCGCGGTGGCGCCGGAGGGCGCGACCACCTACCTGGAGATCGACCCGCACGCGTTCCCCTCCGAGCTGCTCGGCGAGAGCCAGCGGGCGATCACCCGGCTCCTCCGCGACACGATCCCCGAACTCGCGATGCGGCGGCCGCACACGATCGTGCTCATCGACGAGGTCGAGTCCTTCGCGGTGGCCCGCTCGGCGGCCTCCATGGAGACGAACCCGGTCGACGTGCACCGGTCCACGGACGCGGTGCTCGCCGGGATCGACGCCATCGCCGCCGAACTCCCCCGCGTGCTCTTCCTCACCACGACCAACTTCCTGACCGGCGTCGACGAGGCGTTCCTGTCCCGCGCCGACCTCGTCATCACGTTCGAGCTCCCCGACACCGCCACGATCGCCTCGATCATCGGCCACTCGCTGACCGAGCTCGCGGGGCTGTGGCCGGAGCTCGCCAAGCTGGCGGCCGACGAGGACCTGCACGCCCGCGTCGCCGCGCGGTGCGCGGGGTGGGACGGCCGCCGGGTGCGCAAACTCGTCCTCTCCGCCCTCGCACAGCGACTGGACGTCGCCATGGACCCCGGACGGCTCGAAGCGGACGACCTGGTGGCCGCGACCGGTGCGGCATGACCCTGACGGGAGAACCCATGGGCACGACGGACCAGCCCGCCTGGGGCTCGGACGTGATGGTGGAGTCGATGCGGGCCCTGGGCCTGCCGTACGTCAGTCTCAACCCCGGATCCTCGTTCCGCGGCCTGCACGACTCGCTGGTGAACCACGCGGGCAACGAGATGGAGATGATCTGCTGCCCGCACGAGAAGATCGCGGTCGGGGTCGCGCACGGCTACGCCAAGACCACGGGAACGCCGATGGGCGTCATCCTGCACAACGTGGTCGGTCTCCTGCACGGCGCCATGGGGATCTACTACGCGCACCTCGACCGCGCGCCGGTCGTCGTCCTGGGCGGGTCCGGACCGGCCACGCACGACCGGCGGCGACCCAACATCGACTGGATCCACTCGGCCAACGTCCAGGGCAACGCGGTCCGCGACTACACCAAGTGGGACCACGAGCCGCGCTCGGTCTCCGACGTGCCGACCACTCTCGCGCGGGCGTACCGGATCGCGACGAGCGAACCCTCCGGCCCGGTCTATGTGGCACTCGACGCCGGGCTGCAGGAGGACCCGCTGGACGAGCCGGTGGCGATGCCGGACTTCTCGCGCCTGGCGGCACCGTCGCGGATCGGCCCCGACCCGGCCGCGCTGCGCCGGCTCGCGGAACTCCTGTGCACGGCCGAACGGCCGGTGATCGTCCCCGGCTACGCCGGCCGTGACCCCGCGGCGTTCGGGCTGCTCACCGAGCTGGCCGAGGTGGTCGGCGCGGGCGTGGACGACACGGGCATCCGGCTCAACTTCCCCAACCGCCATCCGCTGTGCGTCACCGGGACCGCCGCCATCGAACGCGCCGACTGCGTCCTGTTCCTCGACGTCAAGGACATGGGCAAGCCGACGCAGCGGCTCGACTCGACGACCCGTACGATCTCCTCGCGCCTGGCGCCCGGCACCACCGTTCTCGACCTGGGCCTGGGCGACATCGGGATCTCCTCGTGGAGCGAGGACCACGCGGCCCTGCTGGAGACCGACCTCCAGGTCACCGCCGACACCGTCGTCGCCCTGCCGATGCTCCTCGCGCTCTGCCGGGAACTCATCGCCGCCGACGACGCGGACCGGGCCGGACGCCGGAGGACGTACGCCGCCGAACTGGCCGGCCTGCACGCCGACCGGCGCGCCTCCTGGGCGGCCGAGGCCGCGCGGCACGCGGACGACTCGCCGGTCTCCACCTCGCGGCTGGCCGCCGAGGTCTGGGACGTGGTCAAGGACCACGACTGGGTGCTGACCGCGGGCACCGCGGCCGAGTGGGCCCGGCGCCTGTGGGACTTCGACGCACCGCGCCGGCACCCCGGCCGCCAGCTCGGCACCGCCACGCAGATCGGCATCTCCCTCGGTGTCGCACTCGCCCACCGCGGCAGCGGGCGGCTCGTCGTCGACCTGCAACCGGACGGCGACCTGATGTTCGATGCCGGGGC
>NZ_JBHLZP010000495.1:0-979 GCF_042429965.1 Actinoallomurus acaciae | reverse complement strand
CTCGTGGTGATGTACAACAACCGGGCCTATTACAACGACTGGGAGCACCAGGAACGCCTCGCCCGGCAACGCGGCACCCCGATGGAGCGCGCGTACATCGGCATGGAGATCGCCGACCCGGCGCCGGACTTCGCCGCGCTGGCCCGCTCGTTCGGCTGGTACGCCGAGGGGCCGGTCGACGACCCGGGCAGGGTCGGCGCGGCCGTGCGGCGCGCCGCCGACCGGGTGACCGCCACCGGACTGCCCGCCCTGGTCGACGTGGTGTGCCGGCCGCGCTGAGAGCGGCTGAGGCGATATCTCCCAACTTCTTGTGGCATGCACCACTTATGCTCTATTTTGGTTAGTCCATTAGTCCTTGGAGGCGAGAGACGCCCATGGTCGAACCGCATCTGACGGAGCGCGAGCACCGCCACCGCCCCCTGCCGGCCGGCCCCGAGGACCCGGCCGCGGGAGCGTCGCGGTGAGCGTCGAGCGACCGGCCGGCCTTCCCGCGCGGCGTACCGAACCGGGCTTCGGCTCCGACCTCGTCGTCGACCTCCTGCGCACGCTCGGCTACCGGTACCTGCCGATGAACCCGGGGTCGAGCTTCCGCGGACTGCACGACTCGGTCGTCAACCACGGCGGCAACGAGACGCCGCAGCTGCTCCTGTGCCTGCACGAGGAGATCGCGGTGGCCCTGGCGCACGGATACGCCAAGGCGCGGGGCGGTCCGGCCGCGGCCGCCGTGCACGATCTCGTCGGCCTGATGCACGCGTCGATGGCGGTCTACGACGCGTTCGCCGACCGCGCGCCGCTGCTGCTGCTCGGCGGCAGCGGGCCGGCCGATCCCGCCGCGCGGCGGCCGATCGACTGGCTGCACTCGGCCACCACCCAGGCCGAGCTGGTACGGCAGTACGTCAAGTGGGACGACGAGCCCGCGACGCCGGAGGCCTTCGCCCACAGCGTCGTACGCGCGCACCAGCTCGCCCACTCGGCGCCC
>NZ_JBHLZP010000494.1:5948-9280 GCF_042429965.1 Actinoallomurus acaciae | reverse complement strand
CATCCGGGCGTCGGCGCACGCCGCGGCCAGCATCCTCGGCCGCCGACGGGTCCTCGTGATCGGCGCCAGGTTCGTCACGGTGTCATCCGACCGGTCGTCCGCCGCGAGAGGGTCGGCCGGGTCCAGCCGGGCGAGCAGCTGGTCGGCGGTGGGCCGGTCGCCGGGGTCCTTGGCGAGCGCGGAGGTCACCAGGGACCGTACGGACGGGTCGAGGCCGCGCAGGTCGGGCTGCTCGAAGAGGGCGCGGCCGGCCATCTCCACGGCGTCGCCCTCGCCGAACGGGTTCCGCCCGGTGCCCGCGTAGGCGATGAGACATCCCCAGCAGAAGACGTCGGAGGCGGGCGCGGCCGGCCGGAGGGACAGGCGTTCGGGCGCGATCCATCCGACGCTCCCGACGACCCGGCCGGTCTCGGCAGGCCCGCCGGCGGCGGAGACGCTCTGGGCGATGCCGAAGTCGATGACGCGGGGGCCGTTCCGCGCCATCAGGACGTTCGCCGGCTTCAGGTCCCCGTGGACCAGGCCGGCCCGGTGGATCGCGGTCAGCGCGCGCAGGACGCCCGTGGCGAGCACCCGCAGCGGCTCCGGCGGAAGCGCGCCGTCGCGTTCGACGATCTCCTTCAGCGAGCGGCCCGCGACGTACTCGGTGACGATGTAGGGCGGGGTGTGCTCGGTGCCGTCCGCCAGCGGGCGCGCCGTGCAGTGCGAGGGGACCCGGATCAGGGACGCCACCTCGTCCCGGAACCGGGCCCGTGCCTCCTCCTCGCCGACCGTTCCCGTGTGCGCGACCTTGACCGCCGCCAGGCGGCCGTCCTCGTCGCGGCCGAGGTACACCACGCCCATGCCACCGGTGCCCAGCCGCCCGACCAGCGTGTGCCCTCCGACCGTGGCCGGATCCCCGGGCGCCAGCGGGAGTACATCTGCCGGCAGGACCGCACTCCCGACCGGTACCGGTGTTCCGTCCATCGGTGTCCCTCTCTTCGGGAGGTTTCGGATTCCCCCGCTGAAGGGTCCTAATCGTGATGAAAGACGTGATTCAGTACTTTTCGCAGAACGGAAGGCCGCCGGGGTGGCCGCGCCCGCCGGTCCGGTCGTGGAAACGCGGGTGACGTGCTGGTCGGCACGGCGTCATGGACCGACGAGACACTGCTCACCTCCGGGGTGGTACCCGCCCGGGGCCCGTACGCCGGCCGAGCGCCTGTGCCACCACGCGAGCCGGTTTCCGGTCGTGGAGGTCGACTCGACTTACTACGCGCTGCCCGGCGAACGGGCCACGCGACTGTGGGCGCGGCGGACCCCCGACGGCTTCACGTTCGACGTTCAAGGCGTTCTCCCTGCTCAACCTGCGACCCCACTCGCGCCGCGGCGTTCCCGAAGGACCTGCGCGCGTCGCTGCCGGCCAAGGACGGGAACCTCTACCTCCGCGACATCGGCCCCGAGGTCGTCGAGCAGGTCTGGCGGCGCTTCGTGACCGCGCTGACGCCGCTCCGGGAGGCCGGCAGGTTCGGGGCGGTGCTGTTCTCCTTCCCGCGCTGGTTCCCGATCGGGCGCCGCAACAAGGACTACGTCGTGGAGTGTCTGCGGCGCTGAGAGCCGCTGCCGGTCGCGGTGGAGTTCCGCAACCGCACCTGGACGAGTGAGGAGAACCGGGAGGAGACGCTAGCGTTCCTCCGCTCGCACGCCATCGCGTACGTGTGCGTCGACATGCCCCAGGGGCGTCCCTGGTCCATCCCGCCCGTGACGGCCGCCACCGCCGGCCTGGCGGAGGTCCGCTTCCACGGCCGTGGCCGGTGGGCCGGCGACGGCCGGTACGGGCGCTCCGGATACCCGTACTCCGCCCGGGAGCCGGCGGAGTGGGCCCCGCGCATCCGCGAGCTCGCCAGGGAGACGTCGAGCACTCACGTGATCATGAAGAACGCCTACCGCGACCACGCTCCGCGCAGCGCGTGCCGGCTCATCGAACTGCTGGAGGCGATGCCGGACTGCCCGGTCCGCTCTCCCGGCGCGGCGGGGGCGGCGCCTGCCTCATCCTCGGTGCGGGCCACCCCGTGAAGAAGGCGGCCCGCACCACGATCCGTGCCGTGTTCCGAAGGTGCCCCGGTGCCACGGCGAACCGTTACCGATGAACGGTCACACGACGCTCGTTCCGACCAGGCACCGGGCCACGACGTCTCCGGTCGGGATGGTCTCGGCTCCCAGGGCGGAACAGACGGGGGAGCTCCCGCCGAGGCCCGAGATGCCGTCGTCGTCGCTTCCGTCGCCGGCCGACTGGACGGCCGTGATCGCCCGGCCGGGCTGCGCTGGAACAGCCGCGGCGAAGGCGGGTGCGGCGAATCCGATTGTCATGGTCGCCAGCGTGGTGCCGGCCAGGACCATTGTCTTGAGCCCCATATCTCCCCTTAGGTGTGAGTAGGTGCAGGCCAGTGCCTTGCTACCGGCATCGCCACGCGTTTCGCTGATTACCCGCGGATCCGGTGTTCGCCCCGGTTGTGCAGTGGTTTTGGGGAAGATCTAGGCTTGCTTCACGCCCGATGCCCCACTTCCCACGCCATTCCGGCCTCACGCCCGACCGAGGCGAACAGTGTGAAAGCGGAATCGCCCGCATATTTCACCGGCCGCCCGGTACGGCGTCGTACCGGGCCGATCTCGATTCCACGGTGACGTCGCGGCGGTGCGAAACGCGTCGCCGGGGCACCGGCCGCGGCGCGGGTAACGTGACCGATGCCGAGCCCCGACCCGTACCCGTCGCCGTGTCCACCCGCCCCCGCCGGTCCCGCACGTCCACGCGGATCCGGCGAGCCCGTCGCCGCAGGGCACACTCTGACCGAGGAGAAGCCGGTGACCCGACGCCAGCGCATCGACGACCTGACCGCGACCGCCGTACCCGAGCAACCCGCCCTGTCGCCCGACGGCGGCCGCATCGCGTACGTGCTGCGCACCTGTGACGCCGACGGCGACCGGAACACACGCGCGCTCTGGATCGTCGGTGCCGCGAGCGGGCGGCCCCGGCGGCTGACCCGCGGTCCCGCCGACTCCGCGCCGGCCTGGTCGCCCGACGGCGCACACGTCGCGTTCCTGCGGGGCGGTGCCGGCCCCGCCCAGATGTGGCTGCTGCCCACCGAGGGCGGCGAGGCCGAGCAGGTCACCGACCTGCCCTTCGGCGCGGGCGCCCCCGTCTGGAGCCCCGACGGGTCGAAGGTCGCGTTCGCCGCGATGACCGACCGCGAGGCCGTTCCGGGCGAGGACGGCGAGGCGAGGAGACGACGCGCCGCCGGGCCCATCGTCACCGGCCGCCTCGACTACCGGACCGACGGCGCCGGCCTGCTGCGGACGCT
>NZ_JBHLZP010000494.1:0-5880 GCF_042429965.1 Actinoallomurus acaciae | reverse complement strand
ACGGTGACTGGCACACCGGGAACCCGGCCTGGAGCCCGGACGGCACGCGGCTCGCGTTCAGCGCGGCCACGGCGCCGGACGCGGACCTGGTCCACCGTGCGCCGGTGTACGTCCTCGACCTGGCCGACGCCGCGTCCCGGCCCGTCTCGGCCGGTCTCACCGGGGGAGCGGGCGGGCCCGTGACCTGGGCGCCGGACGGATCGGCACTGATCGTCGCCGGTACGCCCGGCGAACCGGTCGGCCACGCGAGGCTGCTGCGCATCCCGCTCGACGGCGGCGACACCGAAGACCTGACCGCGCCGCTCGACCGCAACGTGATGCCCGGCGGCCCCGCCTATCCCGGCGCCGCCCCGCGCCTGTCCGGCGACGGCCGTACCGTGCTGTTCTGCGCCCGCGACCGCGGCTGCACCCACCTGTACGCCGTCCCCGTCGACGGCGGTGCCCCACGGCCGGTCCTCGCCGGCGCGGGCCGGGTCGTCTCCGGGCTGTCGGTCGCCGGGACCACGGCCGTCACCGTGCTCGCGACCCCGGAGTCGTTCGGCGAGGTCGCGGTGGTCGACCTGGTGACCGGGGCCGAGACCGTCCGTACCGGCCACGGCGCGGCGCCGGCCGAGGTCACGGTGTTCCCGCGCGTGGCACGGGAGTTCACCGTCTCCGACGGCACCGTCGTGGAGGGCTGGATCGTCCGCGACCCCGCGACGCGCGGACCGGGCCCGCTGCTGCTCGACGTCCACGGCGGCCCGCACAACGCCTGGAACGGCGCCGCCGACGAGGTGCACCTCTACCACCAGGAGCTCGCCGCCCGCGGCTGGACGATCCTGTTGCTCAACCCGCGTGGCAGCGACGGCTACGGAGAGCGCTTCTTCACCGCCGCGCTCGGCGCGTGGGGCACCGCCGACGCCAAGGACCTCCTCGAACCGATCGACACGCTTGTCGCGGAGGGCGTCGCCGACCCCGGCCGGCTGGCCGTGACCGGCTACAGCTACGGCGGCTATATGACGTGCTACCTGACCGGCCACGACGACCGGTTCGCCGCGGCCGTGGCCGGAGGCGTGGTCAGCGACCTCACGAGCATGGCCGGGACCTCCGACGAGGCTCACTTCCTCGGCGAGCACGAGCTCGGCGGCCCGCACTGGGAGGAGCCCGGACGGTATGCCGCCATGTCGCCGCTGGCCCGCGTGGACCGGGTGCGCACGCCGACGCTCGTCATCCACGGCGCCGACGACCTGCGCTGCCCGGTCGGCCAGGCCCAGCAGTGGCACACGGCGCTGCGCGAACGCGGCGTGCCGTCCGAGCTCGTGCTCTACCCCGGGGGCGATCACCTGTTCATCATCGACGGGCCGCCCTCGCACCGGATCGACTTCAACCGCCGGGTCGCCGACTGGGTCGAGCGCCACGCCGCCGCCCGTCCGCGTCCCCGCCTGGACGCCGCGCACTGGCGGCGCCGGCTCACCACCCTCGCCGAACGGCACGGCGTCCCCGGAGCCGCACTCGGCATCCTGCGACCGGCCCCCGGCGGTGACGAGACCGCCGAGGCGGCCACCGGCGTCCTCAACCGGGAGACCGGCGTGGCGGCGACGGCCGACTCGCTGTTCCAGATCGGATCGGTCTCGAAGGTCTGGACGACCACCCTCGTCATGCAGCTCGCCGACGAAGGGCGGCTGGACCTGGACGCGCCTCTCACCGAGGTACTGCCCGGGCTGCGGCTCGCCGACGCGGAGACCGCGGCGAAGCTGACCATGCGCCACCTGCTCACCCACACGAGCGGCATCGACGGCGACGTGTTCTCCGACACCGGGCGGGGCGACGACTGCCTGGAGAGGTACACCGAGGCGCTGGCGGAGGTGGCGCGGAATCATCCGCTCGGCGCCACCTGGTCCTACTGCAACTCCGGCTTCTCGCTCGCCGGCCGGGTGGTCGAGAAGCTGACCGGCACGACCTGGGACGCCGCGCTGCGCGAGCGGATCCTCACGCCGCTCGGGCTCCGGCACACGACCACCCTGCCCGAGGAGGCGCTGCTGCACCGGGCCGCCGTCGGGCACGTCCACGACGATGCCGGCGAACCGGCCCGGGCCCCGATCTGGCAGCTTCCGCGTTCGGCCGGACCCGCCGGGCTGATCAGCTCGACCGTCGCCGACGTGCTCGCCTTCGCACGGATGCACCTGACCGGCGGCCGCGCACCCGACGGCACACGCGTGCTCGGCGAGGCGAGCGCCGCCGCGATGACCGAGAAGCAGGTCGACCTGCCCGAAGCGCACACGCTCGGCGACTCGTGGGGGCTCGGCTGGTCCCGCACCGGCTGGGACGGCCACCGGCTCATCGGGCACGACGGCAACACGATCGGCCAGTCCGCCTTCCTGCGCCTGCTGCCCGCCCAGGGACTGGCGGTCGTGCTCCTCACCAACGGCGGCGACGCGCACGGCCTGTACGACGCGCTCTTCCGCGAGATCTTCGCCGAACTCGCCGGGGTCACCATGCCCGAACCGCTCACACCACCGGCCGAGCCGGTCTCCGCCGACGTGGATCGCCACGCGGGCACGTACGAACGGGCGGGCGAGCGCCTGGAGGTGATCGGAGGCGAGCACCCGCTCCTGCGAAGGACCACCACCGGAGCGCTGGCCGAACTCGTCCCCGAGACCGATCGGGAACAGGAGTACGACCTGGTCCCGATCGGGGCGGACCTGTTCGCCGTCCGCGCCCAGCGGACGGGGACGTGGCTGTCGGTGACCTTCTACGCCCTGCCGACCGGCGAGCGCTACCTGCACTTCTCCGGCCGCGCCACCCCGAAGGTGGCGTGAGCCTCATGCGGCGGGACGAAGCGGGGTTCCGGTAGCGTTGCCGGCCATGAGCCGGATCGCGCGCCATGGCAGGTTGGTCGCTCACGAGGGACACGGGGCGGAACTCGCCGAACTGCTCCTGACGGCCGCCGCCGGTCTGGAAGGGGAGCCCGGGTGCGAGCTGTACCTGGTCAACCGCCAGACGGACGCGCCCGACACCATCTGGGTGACCGAACTGTGGCGCGACCAGGACGCACTGGACGCCGTACTCGAGACGATCAAGGGCAGCCCTGAGACGACCGCCGCGATGAAGCTCGTCGCGGCGGCGGAGATGATCGAACTGGACCTGCTGGGCGGCAAGGGCCCCACGCCCCCGACCACCGACCCCGCCTGAGACCTTCGCGAGCACCGCCCATGGCCGGTGGAAAACGCCACCCCGCGAGCGGGGGTCTTATGCGGTGAGGTGGTAGGTGGTGCCCGAGCTGCTCGCCACCCAGGCCCCGGGCAGCGCGGCGGCCAGCGCCTGCTGGGCGCGCCAGCCGGTGCAGTGGCCCGGCACCACCAGGTCGGGCGCGAGCCCGGTCAGTGCCTCGACCGTCGGCGCGATGATCGGTTCGAACGCCGGTCCGCCCAGGTGCAGGCCGCCTGCCAGCGCGTGCAGGCGGTCGATGCCGGTGAGTCGCCGGGCGTGGCGCACGATGTTGATCGCGCCGGCGTGGCCGCAGCCCGTCAGGATCACCAGGCCACGGCCGCGGACGTTCACGACCAGTGCCTGGTCGTCGATGACGGTCGGGTCGTGGGCCCACTCGGTGCCGGTCCAGGCCTGGTGCGGCGGCGGCATGCCGCGCTCGAACTCGGTCGTGCGGTCCACCTCACCGGTGATCAGCACGGATCCGTCCACCAGCAGCGAGGGAACGCGGCGCTCGATGACCTCGAAGCCCTCGCCCTTGAGGGCCCGGCGGCTCAGGGTCGGCAGTTCCTCGGCAGGGCGACCGGGCACCGCGAGCCGGCGCCGGGTCCACACCTCCGGATGCACGACCATCGGCAGCGAATGGACGCCGCGGCGGCCGGCCAGCCCCGCCAGTCCGCCGGCGTGGTCGAAGTGGCCGTGGCTGAGCACGACGCCGTGGAGGTCGTCGAGCGCGATGCCGAGCCGGTCGGCGTTGACGACCATCGCGTCGGGCGACAGGCCGGTGTCGAACAGCAACGTGGTGACCCGGTCGGCCCGGCGGACCCGGACGAGCGCGGAGAAACCGTGCTCGGCGCGCATCCCGGCGGGTGTGCGGCCGCCCTCGAACTGCGGCGCCGCCACCAGGCCCATCCCCATCGACGGCCGGCGGGTGCGCTCGTCACCGGTCAGGAGCCCGTCGAAGACGTTGTCCACCAAGGTGACGATCTCGACCTCGTCGACCGGCTCCAGCGCGATCGGGTCGACCGCCGCCCCCGGGGCCGGGCGTGGAAGAGAGGCCGCCGGCTCATGCGGTCCGGCCGTCGTGTCGCACATGGGGGCAGCCTAGAGGCGTGACGGATGAGGGTCCTCCTCGCCCCTCCGCTCCGGCCCGCCCCAGGCGAGGCGATGATCCGTCACGTCTTCGGGACGGTGTGCCGTGGGTACGAGCCGGACGCCTCTTCGTCGCGCTCCCCGGTCGCGCGCCCTCGGCCCACAGACGTCCGAGGGCGCGCTTCAGCGAGTCGAAGCGTCCGGCACCGCGTGACGATCGGCCCGGGGACGTGCCGTACGGGGGGCGGAGCAGCCGCTGACGCACGCGTCCCGACCCTCAGGCGCGGGTGAGTGCCTGGGCCGGTGGAGTGCGCAGGGCGCGGCGGGTGGGCACCTCCATCGTGAGGAAGGCGAGCCCGGCCACGACGGTCGCGATGGCGGGGAACAGCCACAGCGGCCCGGCCGGCCACGGGCGGTGCAGGAAGCCGGCGGACAGGAGCACGAGCGGTACGACCGACAGCAGCAGGCCGGTGCCGAGCGCGACGACGCAGATCAGCGCCGCCTCCCGGCGCATCATCGAGCGGATCTGCCCGGGCGTCGCGCCGATCAGTTGCAGCGCGGCGATCTCGTGGCGCCGCTGGACGGTGCTCGCGACGAGCTTGTTGGCGATGCCGAGGAGGAGGTAGCCGAGCAGCACCGCGAGGACCGCGATGTTGATCCACAGCTCCGGTGGCACTCCGTACGCGCCGTCCGGTGCTCCGTCGGCCCGGCCGAGGGCCAGCCCCGGACGTGAGGAGGCGAGGGCGGCCAGGCCGCGTGCGGCCGCGTCCGAGCCGTCGGTACGGATCAGCAGGCTCTGGTCGAGTCCCGTGGTGGTGTGCCCGGCGGCGAGGTCGCGCGAGATCGCCACGGGTCCGAACCCGAGGCCGCGTGAGTAGATCGCCACGACGCGGGCGTCGACCGGGGTGCCGTCGCCGAGGACCAGGCGTACGGTGCCGCCCACCGACACCCTCCGCGACCTGGCGGCCTCGGCGTCCACGGCGACCGTCGCGCCGGTGAGATCCGCCAGGTCGCCGGACCGCACGCCGAGGTCGAGGACCGAGGGCGCGGCCGGGGTCAGGATCGGCGCGGAGTGGTGGTCGGTCGCGTCGTCGCCGAGCATCTTGTACGTCCAGATGACCGTGGTCGTGGTGACCGGGGCGGCGGCCCGCACACCGGGCGTGGCCCGTACGGCGGACGCCAGGCCGTCGGGCAGGCCGCCCAAGCCGGGCGCGGTCATCGTGAACTGGGCCCGGGTGGCGGACTCGACGTCCTCGGACGTCGCCTTGAGCACCGTCGTCTGGGTCAGCGCGTAGGTCAGCGTGAACACGACCGTCATGGCGAGCGTGGTGACGGCGCCCGCGACGCGCAGGGCGTACCCACGGCTGTTCGCCACGGCGAGCCACGTCGGCGCGGACACCCCGGCCGGCAGCCTCCGCGCGAGCGTCCGGCTGATCCGGCCGACCACCACGGGACCGGCCAGCCCGAGGCCGATCGTGACGAGGATGCCGGCGAGGGCGGTCTCGGCGGCGGCCTGCTCCGTACGCGTCAGCAGCGGCCCGGCCGACAGGACGGTGGCGCCGGCCATCAGCAGGTACCCGGCGAAGGCGCGGCCCCGGGAGG